>NZ_JBYSWT010000070.1:0-641 GCF_058781435.1 Pseudomonas sp. FW507-12TSA | reverse complement strand
CGATCAACGTCAACCCAACGGCCCCGGCCCCGGCGTATGTGTTCGATCCGACCAAGAGCGAGACCTACAGCAAGCAGTTCAGCACCCCGGTGTATGACTCCCAGGGCAACAAGCACGTCATGGATCAGTACATGATCAAGACGTCCAATCCCAACGAGTGGGTGACCTACACCCTGATCGATGGTCGCAACCCCGACGGTACGGCTTTCAGCATGGCCAACCAGGCGCCGATCACCATCAAGTTCGATTCCTCGGGCAAGCTCCAGTCCCTGACGCCGCCAGCCGCGCCGGCCACCAGCCCGTTCACGGTAAGTGGCAACAGCATCGTCATGGGCAGCTGGACCCCGGGCAACGTGGTCAATGGCACCTTCGTCCCCAACGGCTCGATAGCTGCAGCGGGTGGCGTGAAGATCGACATGACCAAGACCGGTTCGGTATTGGGTGATACTGCCCGCTCGGTAGTCGCGCAGAACGGCTACTCCACTGGCCAGATCACCAACCTGACCATCGACGGCAGTGGCGTGATGCTGGCCAACTTCAGCAACGAGCAGACCAAGCCGATCGGCCAGATCTCCCTGGCCAGCTTCACCAACGAACAGGGCCTGCAGCCGATCGGTGGTACCCAGTGGAAGGAAACCTAC
>NZ_JBYSWT010000006.1:0-252148 GCF_058781435.1 Pseudomonas sp. FW507-12TSA | reverse complement strand
CCCCTGCCTAACCCCCTCCCTCAGGTACCACTGCGACAGCGGCTCCACAGCAATGCCCTGCGCCCAGGTCCGCTGGGCAATCTGCACGTCGTCCCCCTCCGCCAAGCCGGCCACCACATGCATGCCCCCGGCCTGCGGGTCTATCTGCAACCGCCCCGCCAACTGCTGGTGCAACGCCTCAACCAGCCATTGCCGCCGACGCGCATACAGGCCACGCATCTTCTTCAAGTGCCGGGCAAAGTGCCCCTCGTTGAGAAAGGCCGCCACCGTCGCCTGCAACAGCTGCGGGCAGTGATTGTGCAAACGATCCGCCTGCCGGGCGAACGCCTGGGCCTGTTCGGCGGGCACCACCAGGTAGGCCAGGCGCAACCCTGGAAACAACACTTTGCTGAAGGTGCCGGTGTAGAGCACGCGGCCCTGCTGGTCGAGGCTCTTGAGGGCCGGCAAGGGCTTGCCCTGGTAGCGGTACTCGCTGTCGTAGTCGTCCTCGATGATCCAGCTGCCCTGGCGCTTGGCCCAGTCCAGCAGGGCCAGGCGCCGCGGCAGAGACAGCGACACCCCCAGCGGGCTCTGGTGGGTCGGGGTGACCACGGCAAAATCGGCCTCTGGCGCGCGGGCGATGCCTTGGGCGACGTCCAGGCCCTGATCGTCCACGGGCACTGGCACCAGCTGGGCGCCGGCCGCCAGCAGCGCGCTCCTGGCCATGAAGTAGCCGGGCTCCTCCAGCCAGCAGGTGGCCCCTTTGCGCATCAGCGTGTGGCTGATCAGGTCGAGGCAGGCGCGGTAGCCGGCGCAGACGAAAATCTGCTCCGGCTGGCAGCTGATGCCCCGGGAAATCCCCAGGTAGGACGCAATGGCCGCCCGCAACGGCGCATAGCCTCGCGAGTCCGGATAGACGAAGCCTTCGGTGCCCGCCTGGCGCAGTTGCCGGCCCGCGAGGCGGGTCCAGAGCTTGCGCGGAAAGGCATCCAGCGCCGGCAGGCCCATTTGCAGCGCCAGCGGCGGCATGCCGGCGTGGGTGGCCTGGTAGTCCGTGGCCACCACCGGGGTGTGCGGCATGGGCGCGGCAACCGGTGCCAACTGCGGCGTGACAATGGTCCCGGCGGCTCCGCGAGCCGTCAGGTAGCCCTCGCCCATCAGCAGTTGGTAAGCCGCCTCCACAGTGCCACGCGCCAGGTTCAGTTCCGCCGCCAGGGCGCGCACCGCCGGCACCCGGTCTCCCGGACGCAGGCGGCCATCGGCGATGGACTCGCGAAACCGTTGATAAAGCTGGCGATAGATCGGCGCCGTCTGGCTGCGATCCAGTTCGAATGCGAGCATCATGGCCTAGTCATTTATGCACTTTTTGGCTCTACAGCTTAAGCCATCGTCCTTCTAAGGTGGGTCATCTCTTTTCAGCGGATGACGAACATGCCCTATACCCTTCAACACCTCGACAGCGAAGAAGCCTTTGCCGCCAGTTTCGACTTGATGCGCGTCCTGCGCCCACACCTCACCAGCCCCGCGGCCTATACCGCGCAACTGGCTCGGCAAGCCGCGCAGGGCTACCGCTTGCTCGCCGCGTGGGACGCTGAGCGCATCGTCGGCCTGGCGGGTTACCGCGAAATGGAAAACCTGCTCTACGGGCACTTCATCTACGTCGATGACCTGGTGGTGTGCCCCCAGCTCCAGCGCAGCGGCGTGGGCGCCCGGCTGTTGAGCGCCGTGCGGGATGAGGCCGTGCAACGTCAATGCGAGCACTTTGTGCTGGATACCGGCCTGCACATGCCCCTGGCCCAGCGCTTCTATTTTCGCCAGGGCTTGCTGGCCCGTGGCATGCACTTCACCCAACGCCTGCGCGATGAGGAGCCGGCATGAACAACCTGCTGCTGATCAACGCCAGCCCCCACGGCCAGGGTTCCCACGGGCACCAGCTGGCCCTGGAATTGACGGGCGCCCTGGGCCAACGGCATCCGCACCTCGAACTTTTCGAACGCGACCTGGCGGCGCAACCGCTGCCACCGCTGGGCCCGGACTACGCCCACGCCCTGACCACCGCCACGCCCTTCGACGCGCCGCTGTTCGAGGTGTCCGAACGGTTGATTCGTGAGTTGGAGCGCAGCGATGCCCTGGTCATTGCCACGCCGATGCACAACTTCACCCTGCCGGCCGCGCTCAAGCTCTGGGTCGATTATGTCCTGCGCATTCACCGCACCTTCAGCGCCCTCCCGGAGGGCAAGGTCGGCCTGCTCAAGGACCGCCCGGTGCATGTGCTAGTGAGCTCCGGCGGCTTTCACCAAGGCGAACGGGCACGCCAACCGGACTTCCTGACGCCCTACCTGCGCCACGTGCTCAACACCCTCGGCCTGTTCGACCTGCAGTTCACCTACCTCCAGGGCTTGGTGTTCGGGGACGACGCCGTGCGGCAGACCATCGAAGAAGCCCGCACGGCACTGTTTTCCAAGCCCCTGTTCACCCCCCTTGTGGATGCTTGATCACTTTTTCCCTACCGGAGTTTCACCATGAGCCAACTCAGACTGCCCTTTGCCACCCTGTCGCCTGCCGCCTATCAAGGCCTGCTCGCCACCAACACCGCGCTCGCCGCCAGCCCGCTCGGCTTGCCCTTGCTGGAACTGGTGTACTTGCGCGTATCGCAGATCAACGGCTGCTCGTTCTGCCTGGGCAAGCATTCGCAGACCCTGCGCGAGAGTGGAGTGACACAAGACAAACTGGACTGCCTCGCCGGCTGGCGCGTCAGCGAACTGTTCAACGACCGCGAACGCGCCGCCCTGGCCTGGGCCGAAACCCTCACCTACGTCCACGACAAAGGCGCGCCGGACGAACTGTACGAACCACTGAAAGCACACCTGAGCGACGTCGAGATTTCCGACCTGACGCTGGCCGTGTCTCTGATGAATGCCTTCAACCGGCTGGCGGTGGGGATGAAGCTCTAAGGGCGGGATCGCCATCGACTGTGCAACGGCAAGAACTACGCCGGCGGGTCACCCAAAAGGTGCATCTGCTCACCCGAGAGGGATGCGCGGTGCTGGAGGTGATTCAGTGGCACACAGCGCTGGAGAGCTGAGCGCCACCCCATTCAACAAGCGCGTAAAACGCGCTTGGCGTTGCTTTGGCGTTTGATCTGGCTTTGGCTTTTGATCTTGATCCACCCGCCCCTTTAAACACGATGGCCGAACGCAGGTATTGAGCCGTGGGCAACCCGGCAGGACGCCGGGTTAGCCGCCCCCCGCCATGGATGGCCGGGGGCGGCGGCCCACGGATCAATACCGGAGAGAGGGCATGCCGAGCTATGCGAGGCACCGAGTGAGGGGGCAGAAGCCCTTTGGTTACTTTGGGGCTTTTCCAAAGTGACCCGCTGTAAGAGCGGAACCGATAGTGGCCGCACCCGCTGCAACGGATATGCACACAGAACCGCGTAGAGTCAGGCAAAAAGCATCGCCAGGTTTAGCAAGGACTACGTCCCCGTACGCAGCCTCGCTGCACTCGACAGCGGCTACAGGCTAATGGGGCGGCTCCCCATAGGCAGCACCACGCTTAGACCTTGAACCGCGCCACCAACCGATTCAACTCCGTCGCCAGATTAGCCATCTCCCCACAGGCACTGGCCGTCTGACTGGCCCCCGCCGAACTCTGGACCGACAGCTCACGGATGCTGGTCAAGTTCTGGTCGGCCTCGCGGGCCACCTGCGCCTGCTCCTCCGAGGCAGTGGCGATCAACAGGTTGCGCTCGTTGATCTGGGTGATGGCCTGGGCGATCTGCTTGAGCGACTGGTCGGCGTTCTGCGCCACCGAGATCGAGTTGTTGGCCATTTCCGCGCTGACGTTCATGGCGCTCACCGCCTGGGTCGAGTCGGCCTGGATCGCGCTGATCATCTGCTCGATCTCCTGGGTCGACTGCTGGGTCCGGTGGGCCAGCGCCCGCACCTCGTCGGCCACCACCGCAAAGCCACGGCCCTGCTCACCGGCCCGCGCCGCCTCGATGGCGGCGTTGAGGGCCAGCAGGTTGGTCTGCTCGGCGATGGCGCGAATCACCTCCACCACCTTGCTGATGTCCTGGGCCCTGCTGGACAAGGCCTTGACCTGCTCGCCAGTGCTGGCGACGTTGCCGGCCAGGCCTTCGATGGCTTTGAGGGTCTGGGCCACGTTCTCGATGCCGGAGCGGGTGAACTCCAGCGACTCGCGGGAAGACTGCGCGGCGGCCTCGGCGTTGCGCGCCACTTCATCCACCGCAGCGCTCATCTGCGTCACGGCGGTGGCGGCCAGGCTGACCTCGTCGTTCTGCCGTACCAGCCCACGGCTGGCGTCTTCGGTCACCGCGGTCATTTCCTCCGAGGCCGAAGCCAGTTGGGTCGAGGAGTCGGCGATATGGGCGATGGTCTCCCGCAGGTTGGCCTGCATCTTCGCCAGTGCGGCCAACAGCCGACCGGCTTCGTCGCCGCCGCTTACGCCGATGTCCCGGGACAGGTCGCTGCCGGCGATGCGCTCGGCCACCGCCAGGGCATCGCCAATCGGCGCGGTGATACTGCGGGTCAGCACCGCGGCCAGGGCGACGGTCAGCAGCACGGTGACCACCAGCAGGCCGACCACCAGGCTCACGCCGCCGCTGTAGACCGAGGTCGCATGCACCCCGGCGCCCTTGGCTCCCTCGTCGTTGAAGTCCGAGAGCTTGTCCATCTTGTCCTGCAAGGAATTGGTCATGGGGCTGATGCGGGTATTGATCAGGGTGATGGCCGCTGCGTTATCGCCACTGCGCAGCAGCGGCTCCAGCTCGTCCAGCAACTTGAAGTAGGCCTGCACGTCCCCAGCTACCGCCTGGTACAACTCACGCTCCGCCGAGCCGCTGATCAGCGGCACGTACTGGGTCAGGGTGCCCTGCAAGGTACTGCGATAACCGCCCAACGCGGCGATCCGGGTCTGGCGCTGCTGCTCGTCGGTGGTCACGGTGATGCGCAAGCTTTCCAGGCGCAGGCGCAGGGTGCCGGCCTTCATCTTGCCGACTTCCCGGATGCTGGCCATCCAGTTGTTTTCCACATCCTGCTCGGACTCGCGCAGCTTGCCCATCTGCAACACCGCGACCACTCCCAGGGCAAAGACCACCAGGATAATGAGTGAGAAAAACACGGCAGACCTGGGCGCGAGATTCATTGTCCTGACGTTCATTGGTTATCTCTCTTATAGAAAGCTCGATGGTTCGCGGTTGTACGTTATCGACGCCAGGGAATGGGACATGGCACCGATGCAAGGTTGGGCAAAACGGTGATGGCTACAGGCAATTGCACGTTGTCATCACGATAGATCCAGCCTCGTCACAAAACCATTTTGCTGGCGTGAATTTTTATGGTCTGAGGCGTGGGGGCAAGGCACGACAGGAGCCGCTCCACCGGCCTTGGCTTTGGCTTTGGCTTTGGCTTTTGATCTTGATCCACCCGCCCCTTTAGACACGATGGCCGAACGCAGGTATTGAGCCGTGGGCAACCCGGCAGGACGCCGGGTTAGCCGCCCCCGGATCAATGCCTTCGTTCTGGCATGCCGAGCCTGGGCGAGGCACCGAGTGAGGGGGCAGAAGCCCTTTGGTTACTTTGGGCTGGGCCGGCATTCCGGCTTTTCCAAAGTGACCCGCTGTAAGAGCGGAACCGCCAGTGGCCACACCCGCAGCAACGGATATGCACACAGAACCGCGTGGAGTCAGGTGAAAAGCGTCGCCAGGTTTAGCGAGGACTGCGTACTCGCTGCCCTCGCCCAACCGCCACCCCCCCGATCTCGCGGGCATGGGCTGGGGCAGGCTGAATCTCGACCCCCATGCCCTACCCGGGCAAAACCGAAAGGGCCAACGTGGCCTTGCCGGGGCCTGAGATCCAGCGCATCGACCGTTTGGGGAGCACAACATCAAGGGCCGCTCGAGCCCCTGGCCGATGCCGCGCAGGAAAAACCGGGCGCTGAACCATCATCAGCGCCCCCGGCGCCTCAGCCCAGGCGCATGCTCAGCTCGATATCATCGGCGAACGGCACCGACAAGTAGCCGTTTTGCGGCGCCCGGACGTGCGCGAGGTACTCGGGGCAGTAGTCGGTGTTGTCCGCCACCACCAGCGCGCCAGGTTTCAGGTGCGGTTCCACCAGCCCCAGGACCTCCCCATACAGCGCCTTGGCGCCATCGAGCAGGAGCAGGTCGATGCTCTCAGGAAGGTCGCCGGCCAAGGTCACCAGCGCGTCGCCCTGGCGAATCTGCACCAGGTCGCCGACGCCGGCCTCGAGCATGTGCTCGCGGGCCATGGCGACCTTCGAGGCTTCGAACTCGCTGCCGATCAGCACGCCGCCGCCGTTGTCGCGCAGAGCGGCCGCCAGGTGCAGGGTGGACAGGCCGAACGAGGTGCCGAATTCGACGATGCTCCTGGCCTTGGCATTGCGCACCAGCAGGTACAAGAGCTTGCCGGTATCCCGCGAGACCGGCAGCCACAGGTCCTTGAGCAGTCCGTAGAACTCGAGGTAGTCGGTCTTGCTGTGCATCAGCCGTTCGCGTTCTTCCCGGGGCAGGTTGTCGAGGGCCGGGCTGGTGGCGGCATCGGCCAGGGTGTAGAGGCGTTCGATCAAGCCCGCCAGGGGCTCGCAGGTGAGGGTCGTCATGCTGGTCTTCCATCGGATGGGTCTAAGATGTTGGGTCACGACCATGATGGGAGCGATTCGGCCCATCCGCTATTCGCATTCCCAGGCACATCCGAGCTGTCCATGAGCAAGCGCCAGAGCCCTCGTATTTCCTCACGCAAACAGCCACAGCAGTCGCGCTCCACCGAGCTGGTAGCAGCGATTCTGCAGGCCGCCATTCAGGTTTTGACCCAACAGGGCGCCAAGCGCTTCACCACCGCGCGGGTCGCGGAAAAGGCCGGGGTGAGCATCGGTTCGCTGTACCAGTACTTTCCCAACAAGGCGGCGATCCTGTTCCGCCTGCAAAGCGATGAGTGGCTGCAAACCCGGCAGATGTTGAGCCGGATCCTCGACGACCAGGCACAAGCGCCCCTGGCGCGCCTGCGCAGCCTGGTGCATGCCTTCATCCGCTCGGAGTGCGAGGAGGCGCCGCTGCGCAGTGCCTTGAACGAGGCCGCGCCGCTGTATCGCGATGCCCCCGAGGCTGGCGCAGCCCGTGCGGGGGGACGGCAGATCTTCACCGGTTTCATGCTCCAGCTGCTGCCCGATGCCAGCGAAGCGACCCGCGCCGCGGCCTGCGAGCTGATCCTTTCCACGCTCAGTTCGGTGGGCAAGGATTTCTCCAGCAAGCCCCACACGAAGAACGCCATGACCGAGCGCGCCGACGGCCTGGCGGACATGTTCAGCGCCTACGTCGTGGCGCTCGCCCAACCCGGGGCGGCGACCATGCCCGCCCCTGTCGACAGCTGAGGTTTTCAGGCTGTTGTTTGCCTGCCACTGCCGCTGAAACCTTGACCTAGAGCCCTGGACACAATCGTTCAAACATTGTCCCGACAGGGTTCGTTGTGCCGGCCTCGGCATCATTTTTATAGTGCGATCTGGCGGGGTCAGCCTGCCCTTGCAATTGCTTCTTTAAGGAATGAAGTCCGGCCCTACAGAAGGATGAGCAGCCATGTACGCATACCCTGTGATCATGAACCTGGAAAACGGCCACCCACGGATCAGCTGTGTCGACGTACCCGGCATGGCCTGCGTCGGCGATACGCCGGAGCAAGCCATGGCCGATGCGGTGATCGCCCTGGAGATGGCGCTGTCGTTGTATGTCATGCAGCGGATGGCGATTCCACTGCCCTCGCCCTGCCCTGCGGGGCAACAGCTGGTGCGCTTGCCGGCGCTGAGCGTGGCCAAGGTGGCGCTATGGAATGCCATGCTCAGGCAGCGGGTGAGCAAGGCGGAACTGGCCAGGCGCCTGGGGGTGAACCGGCCGCAGGTGGACCGGCTGGTGAACCTGCTGCATCGCTCGAAGATCGAGAAGGTGGAACAGGCACTAAGGGTGTTGGGATGGCGGATCGAGGTGGCGGTGGTAAAAGCCGCCGTGTAGCCGCTGTCGAGCTGGCGAAGCTGCGCACGGCCCGGCACGGGCCGCCAGGCCTGCCTGCGTGCAATAACTGACATACCGCGCCAGGCGATTTTGCGGCCGCTACGCGCCCGTACGCAGCCGCGCTGCGCTTGGCAGCGGGTACAGGGTTGCCGTCAATCCCGGGGGCATTGTCCGCTGCAGCCGCCAAGTCCCGTTCGGCCGGGTCAGGCCACCTTGGGTATCTCCAACCCGCGGATCACCGCCGGGCGGGCCACGAATTTCGCCAGCACTCGCTTGACCTCAGGGAAGTTGTCGATACCCACCAGCTCGCCGGCCTCGTAGAAGCCGAGCAGGTTGCGGATCCACGGGAAGGTGGCGATATCGGCGATGGTGTAGCGCTCGCCCATGATCCAGTCACGCCCTTGCAGGTGCTTGTCGAGCACCCCCAGCAGGCGCTTGGCTTCGTTCACGTAGCGCTCCAGGGGGCGCTTGTCCTCGTACTCCTTGCCGGCGAACTTGTTGAAGAAGCCCACCTGGCCGAACATCGGCCCGATGCCGCCCATCTGGAACATCAACCACTGGATGGTTTCATAGCGGGCCGCCGACTCCTGGGCCAGCAGTTGCCCGCTCTTGTCGGCCAGGTAGATCAGGATCGCCCCGGACTCGAACAGCGCCAGCGGTCGCTCGCCCGGGCCATGGGGATCGAGGATCGCCGGGATCTTGTTGTTGGGGCTGACACTGAGGAACTCGGGCGTCATCTGGTCCTGGGTATCGAAGCTGACCCGATGGGCCTCGTAAGGCAGGCCGATCTCTTCGAGCATGATCGAGACCTTGACCCCATTGGGGGTCGGCAGGGAGTACAACTGGATCCAGTCGGGAAATTGCGCGGGCCATTTCTGGGTGACGGCAAAAGCGGAAAGATCGGTCATGACAGGCTTCCAGTCTCAATCAAAAGGGGAACAGCGCCACAGGTGGGCAACCGCGGGGAATTATCCGCCGGCTTTTCTTAAATCGGCAACCTGCAGCGTTCAACCTGCCAGTGATCGAACCAAATACCATTCAGGGACTCAGAACCCACGGCCCCGACAGGCCGCAGCAACGACAAGGAACATCGGTTTGTCAGCCGTCATGAATGCCCGCGAAGAAACACAAGCCCATGAGCCTGCCCCGCCGCCTTGCCCGCTACGCCCTGCACCGCCGCTACCTGCCGCTCCCCGCCCTGCTGCTGGGCAGTACCTTGTGCCTGTCCCTGGAATCCAGCGTCAGCCGCGCGCAACCAGCGGATGGCACCCAGACCCTGGTCTTTTTGCGCCACGCGGAAAAGCCCGCCGGCGGCCTTGGCCAACTCAACTGCCAGGGCCTGAACCGGGCCATCGACCTGGCCTCGCTGCTGCCGGAAAAGTTCGGCAAGGCGCAGTACGTGTTCGCCGCCGACCCGACGCGCAACGTCGAGGAAGGCGAGTTGGACAACTCCTACAGCTACATCCGCCCGTTGATGACCATCAGCCCCAGCGCCATCAAGCTGGGCCTGCCGGTGAACATCGATTTTGCCGCCAACGACACCAGCGACCTGGCGGACGAGCTGCTGCATGATCGCTACCACAACTCGATCATCTACACCGCCTGGTCCCACGGCTACCTGCCGGAGTTGATCAACAAGGTCGCTGAAGAAGCCGTGGGCGAAAAACACTCGATCACCGAAGACTGGGCTTCCAATGACTTCGACTCGCTGTACGTGCTGACCCTGACCTGGCGCGACGGCAAGGCCAGCCTGCACAGCCAGAGCTACAAGCAGGGCCTGGACAATGGCGCGCATGAGTGCCCGAGCTGATCAGCCCAGGGCATCGAGCATCCGATACCAGGCAATCCCCGCACCCAGGTACAAGCGTTGCAAACCATGCAACGGGATCGGCCGCAGCGGCGTGAGTGGAAATGGAAAACCCTGCCCTGTGCCAATCAATCTTCCGGCCAGGTGCTTGCCCAACAACGTCGACAGGGCAATGCCACGGCCGTTGTAACCCAGCAGGATCGACAATCCCGGCGCAGGTTCATGCAATTGCGGCAGGAAACTCGGCGTCAGGGCCACGCGCCCGCTCCAGCGGTACTCGATGGGTATACCCGCCAGTTGTGGAAACAAGGTCAGTAGCGAGCGCTCCAAGTGGCCCCAGTCGGCATCCTGGCGCGGTTCGGAAAACGGCCCGCGCCCCCCCAGCAACAAGCGTCCCTGGGCATCCTGCTTGAAGTACAACAGCAACCGCCGGGCATCGGAGCACACCTCGCCACCGGGCAGGATGCTTTGGCGTAGCGGCGCAGGCAGCGGGCGGGTAGCGATGATGAAGCTATTGGCGGCGATCACCGTCTGGCGCAGTCCCGGCCACAGTCCATCGGTGTAGCCGTTGGTCGCCAGCACGACCTTCGGCGCGCGCACCCGGATGCCGCGCCCAGTCTCCAGGGTCCATTGCCCGCCATCGCGGTACAGTTGCCGGACCCGGCTCTGGCCATGCAGGCTCACTCCCAGCCCCAGGGCCACCCGGGCCAGGCCCCGGGCATAGTTCAAGGGATGCAAGCTGCCGGCCCGCGGGTCGACCCAGGCGCCCACATACTGTTGACTACCGATGCGTCGGCCCACCGCGGCCTTGTCCAATAACTCCACGGCCACACCGCGCTGGCGCCATTGCTCGGCGCGTCGCTCCAGAGTGTGCATCGCGGCACTGGAACACGCCGGCTGGATCCAGCCCTTGCGAGTGGCATCGCAGCCAATGCCGTACTCGTTGATCAGCTCGAACACTTCATCGGCCGCCGAACCCACGGCATTTACCAGCGCCTCGCCCTGCACCGGACCGAACTTGGCCAGCAGTTGCTCGGGATCGAACTTGAGCCCGGGAATCACCTGCCCACCGTTGCGCCCGGAAGCCCCCCAGCCGGGCTCACCGGCATCCAGCACACAGACCCTGGCACCGGCCTGGGCCAGGCGCAGCGCCGTGACCAGCCCGGTGTAGCCAGCCCCGACAATCGCCACATCGACCTCACGGTCCTCGGCCAGCGCCGGTGTGTGCTCGGCCGGCATGGCGGTGGCCGCCCACAGCGAAGGCGGCAAGCGCAAGGGTTCAGAGATGCTCATGCCTGCACCTCCCCGCCCTGGTTGAGCAAGCGTCGCAGGAAGTCCTGGGTACGCGGATGAGTGGGACTGCTGAGCACGGCCCTCGCCGGCCCGGCCTCGACGATGCGCCCGCCGTGGAGGAAGCACACCTGGTCCGCCACGTCCTGGGCAAAGCCCATTTCATGGGTGACCACGATCATGGTCATGCCCTCGTCGGCCAACTTGCGCATCACCGCCAGTACCTCCCCCACCAGCTCCGGATCCAGGGCCGAGGTCGGCTCGTCGAACAGGATCGCCTCGGGGTCCATGGCCAGCGCCCGGGCAATCGCCACCCGTTGCTGCTGGCCGCCGGAGAGTTCGTCCGGATAGGCGTGCATGCGATGGGCCAGGCCGACCTTTTCCAGCAGTGCCTCGGCCCGCAGGCGCGCTTGCGTGGGGTCCTGCTGCTTGACGTAGATCGGCCCCTCGGTGACGTTCTGCAACGCCGTGCGGTGGGGAAACAGATTGAAGCGCTGGAACACCATGGCCACCCGGGTGCGCAGTTCATGGATGCTCTTGGCTTGCCGATCGACCCGCGCCCCGCTCACCAGGATGTCACCCTGCTCGTAGCTTTCCAGGCCATTGATGCAGCGCAGCAGGGTCGACTTGCCAGACCCCGAAGGCCCGATCAGGCACACCACTTCACCGCTGTGCACCTCAAGGTCGATGCCTTCGAGCACCGCCACGTTGCCGAAGCTCTTGTGTACGCCCTTGATCTGGATCATGGCTTTCTCCGGGTGCTGATACGCGCCTCCAGGCGGCGCAGGGCAAAGGACAATGGCAGGCTCAAGGCCAGGTAGAGCAAGGCGACCAGGGTGTAGACGGTCATGTTCTCGAAGGTCGAGGAAGCGATCAGTTGCCCGGCGCGGGTCATCTCGGCCACGGTGATGGTGGACACCAGCGACGAGTCCTTGAGCATCATCACCAGGGTGTTGCCATACGGAGGCAAGGCGATGCGCAAGGCCTGGGGCAGGACCACCCGGCGCATGATCATCGGCCCACGCATGCCGATGGACTCGGCCGCTTCGATCTGCCCCTGGTGGATGGCCTGGATCCCGGCACGAAAGTTTTCCGCCTGGTACGCCGAATAGGCGATGCCCAGGCCGATCACCCCAGCCTGCATGGCGCTGAGCTGGATACCGAAATCCGGCAGCACGAAATAGATGTAGAACAGCTGGACGATGATCGGCAGCCCCCGAATGACATTGACCAGGCCGATGGCGAACAACGCCACCGAGCGCACCTTGGACACCATCATCAAGGCGAAGACCAGGCCGATCAGCGAACTGAGCACGAATGAGCCAACGGTGACCTGCAGGGTGACTACCGCCCCTTTCAATAGAATGGGCAGGAAGTCCAGAGCGTTCTGGAGAAACATGGCAAGACCTGTTTAATCAGCGAGGAAGGAACCCGGACCAGACGCCGGGCCGCGACTGGATCAGTTGAGCTTCCAGTGCTCGATGATGCGGTCCAGGGTGCCGTCGGCCTTGATTGCCGCGATCCCGCGGTTGACCTCGGCCAGGGTTTGCGCATCGCCCTTGCGCACGATCAGGCAGACATCGCCCATGACCACCGGCTGGTAGCCCTTGACCAGCCGCACCTTGGCCTGGCTGTCCTGGGCCAGCTGGTAGGCGAGGATCGGTCGGTCGGCGAAGCCGGCCTTGATTCGTCCCAGGGCCAGGTCACGCATCAAGTCGGGAATCGAGTCATAGCCACGCACTTCCTTGAAGATCCCGCGCTTGTTCAACTCGTCGATGAATACCGTGCCGACCTGGGCCCCGACGGTCGCTCCGGCCAGGTCCTCCATGCGGGTGTAGTCGGTCGCATCGTCAGCCTTGACGATCAGGCCTTCGCCATAGCTGAACACGGGGTCGGAGTACTGCACCACTTTCTCGCGCACCGGGGTACGCAGCATGGCGGCGGAGATGATGTCGATCTTGTGGGTGGTCAGGGAGGGAATCAGCGCGGCGAAGGGGGTCTGCTGGATCTCCACGGCGAAACCGCCGGCCTTGCCCACGGCCCGGGCGGCATCGATCATCATGCCCTCGATGCTCTGGCTCTTGACGTCGAGGAAGGTGAAGGGAATCCCGGTGGCGGTGGCGCCGACCTTGTATTGCGGTTCGGCCTTGAGTGGCCCGCACTGGAGTGCACCGAAAGCGCAAGCCAGGGCGAAAAGCGAGGGCGCGAGAGTACGAAGACGGATCTGCATGGCGAATCTCCCATTGGACGATTTTATTGTTGGAAGTCCGTGATGGATGGTCTCGATGCGAGAGCGGAGACCTGGGAGCGACTATAAACAATTTACAAAAATCGTAAAGAGATTTATAAATATCGAATATCGATAATCATAAACCATAATTACCAAAAGATCCTGCCATGAACGATAACAACAATTCCCTGTTCAACCAGTCACTGGAAAAGGGCCTGGCGGTGCTGCGAGCCTTCAACGCCACGCAACGGACCATGAACCTGGCGGAAATCGCCGCTGCCGCCGATATCAACAAGAGTTCGGCCCAGCGCATGGTGCATACCCTGGAACAGCTGGGCTATGTGCGTAAGCATCCGCAGACCAAACGCTTCCAACTGACTCCCCGGGTGATGGAGATCGGCTACAACTACCTGGCCGCCGACACGCTGGTGGACGTGGCCAACCCCTTTCTCGCCGAGCTGGCCCAGGTCACCGGTGAAACCACCAACCTGACCGAGCCCGATGGCCTGGACATGGTCTACGTAGCGCGCTTTGTGGCACCCAAGTTCATTCCGATCCATATGCCCATTGGCAGCCGTATTCCGATGTACTGCACCGGCTCCGGGCGCGCCTACCTCAGCGCCCTGCCGACAGTCGACGCCCGCCAGATCCTGGAGGCCAGCGACCGCCAGGCCCATACCCGGCATACCCGCACCGAGCTCACGGACATCCTGGGCGAAATCGATGCCAGCCAGCAGCGCGGCTATGCGTTGAATGCGGAGGAGTTGTTTCTGGGCGACATGAGCATCGCCGCGCCGATCCTCGGTAGCCAGGGCCTACCGGTGGCCGCCGTGCATGTGGTGGTGCCCAGCAGCCGCTGGACCCTGGAAGAAGCCGAACGCAAGCTCGCGCCTTCAGTGATCGAATGCGCCCGGGCGATCCGCGCCTCGATCCGAACGCTCTAAGCTGCAAGCAACAAGCACGCGGTGATGCTTGCAGCTTGAGACTTGCAGCTTAGGGAAGCCCCAGCAGCTACAATCCGCGCTTATTGTCTTCGTGTGGAAATCCCCTTCATGTCCAACCTCGCCTCCACCCAGCCTGTCCGTGGCTGGTCGTTCTGGTGCAAACCCCTGCTGTTCCTGCTGGTCGCCGCTATCGGCCTGTACTACGTGAAGTGGTCGCCCTACTACTTCAAGGCCTTCGTCGCCGCCGACAGCCACAGCATCGGCGCCTCGATCCTCAACGATCAGCAAAGCTCGCCCTGGAGCGCTGCCCTGGCCTATGCCCAGGTGTACTTCCTGGCGATCTGGAAGGCCGCCGTTCTGGCAGTGATCCTCGGCTCCCTGCTGCAGGTGTTGATCCCCCGGGACTGGCTGCTGCGGTTGTTCGGCCGCGCCGGCTTCGGCTCGACCCTGCGCGGCGGCCTGTTCGCCCTGCCCGGCATGATGTGCTCTTGCTGCGCCGCCCCGGTGGCCGCCGGCCTGCGCCGGCAGAACGTATCGGTGGGTGCGGCCCTGGCGTTCTGGATCGCCAACCCGGTGCTCAACCCCGCGACCCTGGTGTTCATGGGTTTCGTCCTCGGCTGGGGTTTCACGGCCCTGCGCCTGGTGGCTGGCATTGTCCTGGTGCTGGGGGTATCGCTGGTCGCCCAGCGCGTGGCGCGCCCCGAGCAACTGCCCGAAGCGGCGGTGGAAGCCGTGGTGCAAGCCGGTACGCCGAACTCTCAGCCCTTCCTGGCACGCTGGGGCAAGACCCTGTGGCAACTGTTCTGGAGCACCATCCCGATCTACATCGCCGCGGTCCTGCTGCTGGGCGCGGCACGGGTCTGGCTGTTCCCGCATATCGACGGGGCCATGGGCGATAGCCTGTGGTGGCTGGTGCCCCTGGCGATTGCCGGCACCCTGTTCGTGATCCCTACCGCCGCGGAAATCCCCATCGTCCAGACCATGATGACCCTGGGCCTGGGTACCGGCCCCGCCGTGGCCCTGCTGATGACCCTGCCGAGCATCAGCCTGCCGTCGCTGCTGATGCTGCGCAAGGATTTCGACGCCCGGGTGCTGGTCACCGTCGCCGTGTTGACCATGCTGGTGGGCATCGTCTGCGGCCTGGTCGGCGCCGCCCTGCTGTAGCCCCAGCCGCTGCCCAGCGCCGGCGGCGACCGGAACGCAGCGCCCGCAAGAGCAAGCACCGCGCTCATCCAGAAAATACTCATTGGCCGGTTTGGCGAGGGCTGCGTCCTTGTGCGCAGCCTCGCGGGCTCGACAGCGGCTACAGGGCGGTAGCGCTAGGGGGTGACGGAGGTGTCGATGCTGACCACCACCGACAGGCCCGGGCGCAGGCGATCCAGTTCCTGCTGGTCGGGGTCGACGGTGATCCGCACTGGCACCCGCTGGGCGATCTTGACGAAGTTGCCGGTGGCGTTGTCCGCCTGCAGCAAGGCGAATTCCGAGCCGGTGGCCGGCGAGATCAGCTGCACCTTGCCGGTGAACTTGCGGTGGTTCAGCGCATCCACGGTGAAGCTCACCGGCTGCCCCAGCCGGACGTTGTCCATCTGGGTTTCCTTCATGTTGGCGATCACCCACAGCTGGTCCGGCACCAGGGCCATCAACTGCGCCCCTGAGTTGACGAAGGCCCCCAGGCGCACGCCGATCTGCCCCAGTTGGCCATCGCGCGGGGCGAGGATCCGGGTGTTGGATAGGTCGATCCGCGCCAGTTGCACCGCCGCTTCGGCATTGGCCACCGCCGCCTCCAGGGAACCGCGATTGACGATCACGGTCTGCAGGTCCTGGCGGGCGATTTCCAGCTGGGCCTGGGCCTGGGCCACCGCCGCCACGGTCTGGGCATTGGCGGCGCGGGTCACGTCCAGCTCACGCCGGGACACCGAACCATCGGCGATCAGCGCCTCGTTGCGCGACAGGTCCGCGGCGCTCTTGCGCGCCTGGGCCTGGCTGTCGGCCAGGGCCGCCTGGCGCAGCTTGATGGTGGCTTCGGCGCTGTTGCGTTGTTGCAGGTTATTGGCCAGGGAGGCCTTCTGCACCGCCAGCTGGGCCAGGGACTGGTCCAGGCGCTGCTGGTAGATGCGGTCGTCCAGGCGCACCAGCAGGTCGCCGGTCTTGACGTGCTGGAAGTCCTGCACCGGCACTTCGAACACATAACCGCTGAGCTGCGGCCCGATGATCGTCACCTGGCCACGCACCAGGGCGTTCTCGGTGCTTTCGATGGCGCTGGAAAAAGGCGGCAGCTGCCAGGCATAGAGCACGATCAGCACGCCGACGATGGCGATCGCGGCAAACCCCAGGGACGAGATGATCCGCACCGCCAACGGCCGTGGCTCGGTGGCGGGAATGGTCGGCGGGCCATTGGGCTCGGGGCTCGAGGCGATGGCATTGGTGGTGGGATTGACGGTTTCGCTCATGAAGAAGGGGCACCACTGGGTTGGACGGGGGTCTGGGGCGCGACGGGCTTGGTGGTGCTCATCAGCCACAGGCTGCGGATGAAGATCCAGATCATGGTCAGCACGGCGATCACCGCGATCAGCATGAATACATCGTTGTAGGCCATCACGTTGGCTTCGCGGGTGGCCGCCGAAGCCAGGCTGCGCATACCTTGCAGGGTGCGCAGGTCAGGGTCGGCGATGACCTTGCCATAGGCCGCCGCGCCGCTCTGCACCCGGGCCAGGACCTGGGGATCGAGCAAGGTCAGCTGCTCGACGATATGACTGGAATGGTACTTCTCGCGCACGATCTGGAAGGTCCCCAGCAAGGCCGAGCCGATCAGCCCGCCGAGGTTCTGGCAGATGCCGAACAGCACCGAGAAGCTCACCAGGTTGCGTGGGTTGGTCAGCACGTTACGGGTGCCCAGGACCATGGTCGGGCCGAGGAAGAAGGTGCCGCCGAAAGCCAGCAGGAACTGGCTGATGTACATGTTGGCCGGCCGCGTGAGATTGCTGGAGAAACTGTCCATCACCGAACCGACGGCCATCAGCGCCAGGGAAATGACCAGGGGCATGAACAGGTGCGCCGGGTTGATGGTCAAGGCACTGGTGGCCAGCCCCGCGATGCTGCCCAGCAGCATCACCCCGTAAAGCAGGCGCATCTGCTCGCTGCTCATGTTCAGCGCCTGGAGGAAACCCACCGCGCCAGTGGACTGCTCCGACAGCACCATGCGGATCAGGATCACCGCCAGGGCCAGGCGGATCATCGCCCCGCTGCCCAGCCAGCGGGTCATCAGCATCGGGTTGCGACGGTTATGTTCGATGCACAGGCCAGCGAAGATCAGCAGGATCGAGGCGGCGCTGGCGTAGCCGATCCACGGTGCCTCCAGCCACCAGTCGATGCGCCCCAGGGACAGCACTGCGCATAGCAGCGCCACGCCGGTGGCGAGCACGGCAAAGGTCAGGAAGTCGAGTTTCTCGAAGGTGCGAAAGCGATCGCCGGGCGGCAGCTTGAGCATGAACACGCAGCCCAGGGAGGTCAGCGCCAGGCCCAGTTCGAACAGGTACAGGCCACGCCACTCGGCGATCTGCAGCAAGTCTTCGGAGAACAGCCGCGCCAGGGGCAAGGCCAGCTGCGAGGTGCCCAGCCCCAGCACCAGGGCCTTGAGCCGCCACTTGGCCGGAAAGGCCTGGACCATGTAGTACAGGCCCAGGGAGCTCAAGGCCGCGCCCACCATGCCGTGGGCCGCGCGCACGGCGATGGCCGAACTCAGGTCGTTGACGAACAGGTGGCCGAAGGTCACCAGCGCATAGAGCACCAGGAACACTTCGGTGAAGGCCCGCAGGCCGAACTGCTGGCGGAACTTCACCAGCAGCAGGTTCATCGACACGTTGGTCATGACATAGGCGGCCGGCAACCAGGCCATTTCCGCGCTGGTGGCACCCAGGGCGCCCTGCAGGTAAGGCAGGTTGGCGATCACCAGGGAGTTGCCCAAGCCGCCGGTGATGGCCACCAGAAGGCCCACCAGCGCATAGGCCAGGCGCTTGTGGGTGGGGTGCAGCGGTGTCGAGGGCGAGCCGGGCAAGCTGGGCTTTTCATGGGGCTGCCAGTTGCGCGGGGCGTAGTGATCCATGCAGTGACCTTAGTGTTGTTCTAGTCCGTACCGGGAAGGTCGACGCGGGTCGTGTGACCGCCAGCCTGCCATAAACCCCCGGACCCAGGCACACCTGGAGTACGTTGGGTGAATTTTATTGCAAGACGCTGGCGTCGCCGGAGTTTTTTCGAAATCCTGCAACAGGTGGCGGCGCGTGCCTCTACCCGGTCGATCCTGGCCTGGTGGCATATCTTGTCCTGTCCCTGTGGAGCATGAATGGCGCTTAATTTCGTGAAGATGCATGCCAATGGCGACGATTTCGTGGTGATCGACGCCCGCGGTCGCGGCCAGCCGATCACCGCCGAACGCGCCAGGGCCTTGGGCGACCGGCAACGTGGCATAGGTTTCAATCAACTGGTGGTGCTGGGCGATTGTCGCGAGAGCGCGGCGCAACTGACCTTCTTCAATGCCGATGGTTCCAGCCTCGATGCCTGCGGCAGTGCCACCCGGGGTGCCGCCGAGCTGTTGCTGCGCGAAAGCGGCGCCAGCTCGCTGCGCCTGAAGACCGCCCGCGGCATTCAAGAGTGCCAGCGCCTGGCCGACCACAGCGTGTCGGTGGAGATGGGTATTCCCGGGCTCGCCTGGCAGGACATTCCCCTGGCCCGGGAGCTGGACAGCCTGCGCCTGCCGCTGCCGGGGGAACCGGCGGCGTGCAGCATGGGCAATCCGCATTGCAGTTTTTTCGTCGACGACCTGCAGCAGCTGGACATCGCCAGCCTTGGACCTTCGATCGAGACCCATCCGCTGTTCGTGCACCAGACCAACGTGCATTTCATCCAGGTCATCGACCGCCAGACCATTCGCCTACGGATCTGGGAACGCCACGGCGGCATTCCCCTGGGGTCCGGTTCCTGCTCCTGCGGTGCTGTGGTCAACGGCATCCGCCGGGGCCTGCTGGACAACCAGGTGACGGTGCTGTGCGACGGCGGACCGGTGAGCGTGAGCTGGGACGGCCAGGGCAAGGTGCGCCTGGCCGGTAGCGTGACCCGGGTGTTCAGCGGCTGGCTGTAGCGCCAGCCCTGCCCCGCTCCGGGCCTACAGCCAGCCCAGCCATTTCCACCAGGTCATGGCGAACACCAGCATCAGCAGGTAGCCGACCAGCGTCACCACCAGCCCGACCTTGGCGAACTGGCGCGCGGTGAAGGTCTCGGTGCCCAGGCACACCATGTTCTGCGGGGCGTTGATCGGCAGGATGAAGCCGTAGCTGACCACGAACCCCAGGAGCATGGTCATGCCCAGCCGGCTGAACTCACCCGGCAGGGTCTGCAGCACCGCGATGAGGATCGGCAGCAAGGCCGAGGTCAGTGCCGTGGCGCTGGCGAACCCCAGGTGGATCAGGATCAGGAAGGCGCCGAGGATGGCGAAGACCGCCAGCGGGCCCACCTGGTCCAGCCCGGTGTGGGCCACCACCTGGGTGCCCAGCCATTGCCCGGCCTGGGTACTGAGCAGCGCCGAACCGAGGCTGATGCCGACCCCGAAGACGATCACCGTGCCCCAGGGAATGCGCGACTGCACATCCTTCCAGGTCATGATGCCGATCCGTGGCAGCAGCAGGAACACCAGCCCGGCGTAGGTGGTGGTCGTGGTGTCGAACGGGTGCAGCTTGCCTTCGGTGGACCAGGCCAGCAGCAACAGCAGCGACACCGCCAGCAGGCGCTTCTGCGGTCCGGTCATGGGGCCGATATCCGCCAGGGACCTGGCCACCGCTTCCTTGCCGCCGGGAATGCTGTCGCTCTCCGGGGGCAGCATCTTGAGCACCAGATACAACAGCACCAGGGACATGATCAGCGCCCAGGGCGCGCCGGCGATCAACCAGTCGAGCCAGGCCACGCGCTGGCCGAGCATCTTGTCCATGAATCCTACGGTCAGAAGGTTCTGCGCGGCGGCGGTCTGGATCCCGACGTTCCAGATACTGGTGCCCTGGGCGACGACGATCATCAGCCCGGCGGCGATGTTCGAGCGCTTGTCGACGCCGAACGCGGCGATCACCCCCATCATGATCGGCACCACGCAGGCACTGCGGGCGGTGGCGCTGGGCACCAGCAGGCTGAGGAGGATGGTCACGGCGATGGCGCCCAGGAGGATGCGCCGGGTGCTGGTGCCGACCCGGGCCAGGGTCACCAGGGCGATGCGCCGGTCCAGGCCGGTGTGGGTCATGGCGGCAGCGATGAACAAGGCGCCGGCCACCAGGGCCAGGGCCGAGTTGGAAAACCCGGTCAGGGCCAGGCTGATGGCCGCCGAGCTGCCATACAGTTGGCCGGGGTCGTTCAAGGTTGGCGCGGTGCCGATGAGGATCGCCATCAGGGCGGTGATCATGATCGCGCTGGCCTCGTAGGACACCGCTTCGCTGATCCACACCACCACGGCGAATGCCAGGATCGCCAGCATGCGGTGCCCCGCCACGGGCAGGTCGGCGGGCAGCGGCAGGAACAACACGCCGATCATGGCCAGCACGGCGACCAGCAATCCAATCGGTAATGCGGCCTTGGCCGCGGGCGCCGTTGTCACAGGCGTAGTCATGGGCCTTTTCCTTCTCCATTGGACAGGCGCCCAGCATGGCGCAAAAGCGCAAAAGGCACGTTGATGGGAGTCAAACCAGGGGCCGTGTACCGCGCTTCGTACAGCCGCTGCCGCAAGCTGCGCATGGCTCGACACGAGCCGCAGAGCCGGCATTCGCGGTGTGCCTGGTTAAACGCATCGCTCGGTTTGCCGGGCATTGGCGCGCTGGGTGAAACGGAGAATCGTTTACAGAAATATTTTTTAACATCTCTACAGATTTTTCATCATTTAGGAGTCAGAGTGATATCAGGGCGACAAGGAGTCGACACAAACCTGGCTGTATCACTCCAACCTGCAAGGTGCCTCTATGGTGACAAGAAACTTGAAGCTGACTTCCCGGGCGCTGCTGAGCTTCGGCGCCATCTGCGTACTACTGATCGGCCTCGGGGGGCTGGCACTGTGGAAGATGGGACAGATTCACGACGCCGCGCTGGACTTGCAAACCAACTGGATGCCCAGCGTCCGCCAAGCCGCGAAAATCGAATCCGGCACCTTGCGCGTACGCCTGGAGGCCCTGCACTACGCCACTGAAGGAGACAGCCAGAAACCCGCTTCACTGAACAAGCTGGGCACCTTGAAGACCACCCTGGCCGAGGCCATCAAGGACTATGAGCCGCTGGTGTCCGGCCCCGAGGAAAAGGCCGCCTACGAGCAGGTCAAGCGTGGCGCCCGGGACTATCTCGACAAACTGGCGGTGATGATCGACTCCACCCAGGCCAATACCGCCCAGCAGACCGCCGACTACATCAACCAGATCACGGTGCCTCTGGCCAACACCCTGCAAGCGTCCATCGAGGAGCTGATTCGCATCAACGAGAGCGGGGCCGAGCAATCCGCGGTCGTCGCCGGCGAGCAATTCAGCGGCGGCCTGACCGTGACCTGGGTGATCATCATCCTGGCTATCGTCCTGACCATCCTGATCGCCACCCTGTTCACCCGCAGCATCACCCACCCGGTGCTGTCGCTGCTGGCCAGCACCCGCAAGATCGCCGAAGGCGACCTGCGTACTCAGGTGGAAGTCAGCGGGCGCGACGAGTTGACCGACCTGCAAGCGGCGACCCAGGCCATGCTCGACAGCCTCAAGTCGACCATCCGCCATATCAGCGATTCCTCGACCCAGCTGGCCTCGGCCGCCGAGGAAATGAGCGCCATCACCCGCGAATCCAACGCCGGCATCCAGCAACAGAGCATGGAGACCGACCAGGCCGCCACGGCGGTCAACCAGATGACCGCGGCGGTGGAGGAAGTGGCGCGCAACGCGGTATCCGCCTCGCAGTCCACCCAGGCCTCGGAGCATTCGGCGGGCCTGGGCAAGGAACGGGTCGAGCAGACCATCCATGCCATCGAGAAGCTCACCGGCACCGTGGAGAACACCCGGGTGGAAATGGCCGGCCTGGCCCAGCAGGCCCAGGACATCACCAAAGTCCTGGACGTGATCCGCGCCATCGCCGAGCAGACCAACCTGCTGGCCCTGAACGCCGCGATCGAGGCGGCGCGGGCCGGTGAGCAGGGCCGTGGGTTTGCCGTGGTGGCCGACGAGGTGCGGGCGCTGGCCCACCGGACCCAGCTGTCGACCCAGGAAATCGAGCAGATGATCCAGGGCATCCAGAACGGCTCGAGCAAGGCCATGCTGTCCATGCAGCAGAGCAGCGAGGACGCCAACCAGACCCTGGCCATCGCCCATGAGGCCGGCAGCGCCATCGGCCATATCACCGAAGCCATCAGCGACATCAACGAACGCAACCTGATGATCGCAACCGCCTCGGAACAACAGGCCCAGGTGGCCCGCTCGGTGGACCAGAACCTGATGAGCATCCGCGACCTGGCGTTGCAGAGCTCGTCCGCCGCCAGCCAGACCTCCCTGGCCAGCAGCGAACTGTCGTCCCTGGCGGTGGGTCTGAACAAGCTGGTGGCCCGCTTCGCCCTGTAGATGCGCAACGAGGTGGGACAAGGCTTGTGTGGTTCGTGGTTCATCGCTCCGGCCGTTGCCGGACAAGCGCCGGAGCGATGAGAGTCAAGCGCCCTCGGGGGAGTACTGGTCATGCTGAAACTGATCTCGGTGCAACAACTGCGCTTGGGCATGTACATCCAGCGTTTCTCGGGTTCCTGGCTGGACCATTCGTTCTGGAAGGCCGGCTTTCTCCTGGACAACCACGAAGACCTGCGGCGCTTGCAGCGCTCGAACCTGAACGGCCTGTGGATCGACCCCAGCAAAGGCCGCGACCTGCCCGAGCCCCCTGCTCCGCCGGTAGCCAGCGCCGATGCGACGACCGCCACCCCGGCCCCCGCAGTCGCGGCGCCACGGGCCAGCATGGACGAGGAAATGCAGCGGGCGCTGAAGGTCTGCGCCCACTCGCGCCAGGCGGTGATGGACATGTTCCAGGAAGTGCGGCTGGGCCAGGTGGTGGCGATACAACAAGCCAGCGACCTGGTGGGCCAGATCACCGAGTCGCTGCTGCGCCATCCCCATGCGCTGATCAGCCTGGCGCGCTTGAAAAGCGCCGACGACTACACCTACATGCATTCGGTGGCGGTCTGCGCATTGATGCTGGCCACCGCGCGCCAGCTGGGCCTGCCGGCGCCCCTCGTACAACTTGCCGGGGTCGCCGGGTTGCTGCACGACGTGGGCAAGCTGACCATCCCCGATGCCATCCTCAACAAACCGCAGAAACTCTCGGACAACGAGTTCGAACAGGTCAAGCTGCACCCCGAGGCCGGCGGCGCAATCCTGCGCCAGAGTCCCGACGTGGATGCCCTGGTGCTGGATGTGTGCCTGCACCACCATGAAAAGGCCGACGGCTCGGGTTACCCGCACCGCCTCAAGGGCGAGCAGATCAGCCTATTCGCACAGATGGGCGCGGTGTGCGATGTGTACGACGCGGTGACCTCCAACCGTCCCTACAACCGTGGCTGGGACCCGGCCGAGGCGATCCAGCGCATGTCCACCTGGACCGGCCACTTCGACCAGCGAGTGTTCCAGGCCTTCGTCAAGAGTGTCGGGATCTACCCGGTGGGCTCCCTGGTGCGCCTGGAGAGCGGGCGCCTGGCGGTGGTGCTGGAGCAGCACCCCGAGACCTTGCTGCTGCCCAAGGTCAAGGTGTTCTTCTCCACCCGCTCCAACCTGCCGCTGGAACAGAGCGTGGTGGACCTGGCCCGGGTCCAGGGCCAGGAGCGCATCGTCGGCCGCGAAGCCCCGGGCAACTGGGACTTCAAGGAGCTCGACAGGTTGTGGCGGCAAGCGCCGGCCTGAGCCTCAGGTGCCCAGGGCCAGGCCATTGGCCGGATGTCCGGCTCTGGCGTCGCATCCCGGCTTCTGCGTGGTCACCACTGGGTGACAACAGCTCGCAGCGTCTCGCCCCGCTTCAATCGCTGGTAGGCACTGGGGATCTGCTCGAGGGAAATTTCCTCGCTTACCAGTTCCCCAACCAGAAGACGTCCATCCACACAGAAATCGGCATAGAGCGGAATGTCCCGCTTCAGGTTCGTAGAGCCCATTGCGACCCCCCGAATCGTCTTGTGCTCGGCTAGCAGCGAGAGCGACGTATCCAGCGTGATGCATGCGCCAGGCTTGCCCAGGCCGATCAGCAGTGCCGTTCCTCCATCTCGGGCCGCGCGGATCGCCTGCGCCTGCGTAGCGGGCAAGCCAATGGCTTCGAAAGCGAAGTCCACGCCACCACCGGTGATATCCCGAACCGCCTCGACAGGGTCCGATGCCAGGGAGTTGACGACATGGGTTGCACCAAAATCGACGGCACGCTTGAGCTTGGCGTCGATGATGTCGATCGCGATGATCTTCAAGGCGCCGCTGAGCCGGGCGGCATTGATCGCGTTCAGCCCGACGCCGCCAGTTCCGAACACCGCGACGGTATCTCCGGGACGAACCCGGGCAGTGTTGATGACCGCCCCTGCGCCCGTTACCGTCGCACAGCCCAGGATCGCAGCATGGGAGAAAGGGATTTCCCGATTGATCACCGCCAACTGGTTTTCATGGATCAATGCCTGTTCTGCGAATCCGCCAAGGCCGTATCCTTGGGTGATAGCGGTACCGGCGAGCGACAGGCGTGGGTCTTGCTCGGCCGCCCGCAGGGTCGCGCCTGGCTCGCTGCATTCATGCGTCCGGCCACTGAGGCAGGCGACGCACCGCCCGCAGAAGGCGATCAGGCAGCCAACGACATGGTCACCGACGCTAACCTGCGTTACCAAGGGTCCGGTTTCCCTCACCACGCCAGACACCTCATGGCCGAAGACCGCAGGAAAGGTGAAGCCGTAGTCCGCCTCTGAAAGAGTCAGGTCCGTATGGCAAAGGCCGCAAGCGCGGACGTCGATCAGCACCTCTCGCCCAATGGGCCGGTCGATGTCGACATCCACGACCTCAAACCCTGATCCTATTCCTCGACATACCGATGCTTTCATGAGAATGCTCCCGAGCAAGTCAAAAACTGGAATGCCATTACCAGCAAACCCGCAGCGCTTCCTTGAGTGACTCGGGAAGCACAACGCGATGCCTTCGTGCGAAACATGGGAACCGTCGGATCGTTAACGATGCCCCCACGCAGACAGGCCGATCTGGCCTGCCATCAGGCCAACGCGTAAGTCTTGATGTTGGCGAATGCATCCATACCGGTGCTGCCCAATTCACGGCCAATGCCAGACGCTTTCGTGCCGCCGAACGGAATCTCGATCGGGCCACCCAGGTACTGGTTGATACCGACCATGCCGATGTCCAGGGCCTGCGCCACCCGGTTCGCCTCTCTAAGATCCTTCCCATAAACCGTTCCGCCGAGGCCGTACGGACTGTCATTGGCCAGCACCACTGCTGCATCGGCATCGGCGACCCGATAAATGATGCCGATGGGACCGAAGGCCTCCTCATAATAGAGGCGCATGTCGGCTGTGATCCCGCCCAGGACCGCTGGTTTGAAATAAGCGCCAGGCCCGGGCATGCGTCCGCCCTCGACCAGGACCTGGGCGCCCTTGGCAATGGCATCGTCGTATTGCGCCTGCAAGGTATCGACAGCGCCGGGACTAGAAAGCGGCCCTAACGTGGTTTGCGGATCCAGGGGGTCGCCGATTTTCTGGTTCATGAAGATTTCGCCATAGGCTTCGATAAATGCATCGGCCACTTTCTCGGTGACGATCACGCGCTTGGGCGAGATGCAGATTTGCCCTCCCAGGGCGAGACGGGATATGGCCGCCGAACTTGCCGCCTTGGGGATATCGGCAGAATCAAGGACGATGAATGGATCCGAGCCTCCCAGTTCGAGGATCAGCGGTTTGATGTGCCGCCCGGCTTGTGCGCCGATTTGCGCCCCGGCACGGTCCGAACCGGTCAACGTCACTCCTCGCACTCGCGGATCGGCGATGTAAGTCGAGATCTGCTCCCGGGAAACCAGGGCCACCTGGAACACCGCTTCGGGAAATCCTGCCGCGACCAAGAGTTCCTCGAGGATAAGCGTCGATCCTGCGGTGATCTCGGCGGGCTTGAGCACCACGCTGTTGCCGAGCATCAGATTGGGAACGGCCGCGCGCATGGCCTGGTACAACGGCCCGTTCCAAGGCTCGATGCCCACGACAACCCCTACGGGCTCACGTCGCGTGTAGACCCGGGAGAACCCCGAGACCGCCACCGCCGAGTCAGCCAGGAATTGCGCGGCATGATCCGCGTAGTAGCGGAGCATGCTCGACACAACGCCGACCTCGAATCTCGCCTGCTCCAGGGGCTTGCCCATTTCGACGGTAATCTGCCTGGCCAGACGCTCGACGTTCGCATCGATGCGATCGGCCAGTTTGCGGAACAGTTCGATGCGCCGCACCAGCGGTTCGCTGCGCCAGGCAAGGAACGCTTCGTGCGCTCTTTCGACCAGGGCGTGGGCTTGTCCATCGCTCAGGGTGGGATATTCCCGAAGAAGCTCGCCGGTCGCCGGATTGAACGTGCGATAGCCCTCCATGGCCAGGCGCGAAGACATGTCGGATTCGATTGTTGCCATGAGGATGATCCTTGAATACGAGAGAGAAACAGCCACGTGGGCCCCAGCGGCGTTCTTCGAAAACTCGATCCTGCATTTGGTACCGACCCGCTAGAGCACCGGTAGGGCGTTCCCTGGACTCTAGGGTCGCCAACTCGCATTGGGAACGAACAAACCTCCAAATTTTTCACCTGATCCTGCAACCTTGTTTTGGGCCCTGGGTGCTCCCATCGGCTGCGGATATGCTGAAAATAGTCGTTTCATGCAGGAGCTTGTCCATGGCATACGCCCTCAAGCAGATGGTCGAACACTATGTCAGTCCGATATCCGGCACTGGGTTCTTGCGCACAGCCATCGATGGCCTGTACCTGGTGGTGGCGACCGAGCCCATTGCGCTCTATCACCAGCTCTACAGGCCGGCGATCTGCGTAACCCTGCAGGGGCTCAAGCAGGCACGAGTCGCCGACAGGGTCCTGGCCTACGGACCCGGACAAGCCCTCGCCGCCAGGATCGATTCACCCGCCATAGGCAGCGTGGTCCAAGCCAGTTCCGACAAGCCCTATCTAGGCTTGATGCTGGCATTGGACCTGGAGGTGCTGCGGGAGATAGCGGCAAGCACCCAAGGCCCTTGCGCTGATGCGAGCCTGGAACCAGGGCTGTTCGTCATCGATGTGGGAGGCGATCTGGAACACGCGCTGCAACGCTTGCTGCGCTTGCTGGCCGTTCCCGACGCGATCCCCCTGCTGACCCGGGGCATCATTCGCGAAATAGCCTATTGGCTGCTGGCTGGCCCCAAGGGCGAAAGCTTCGCGGAGCTGGCCCTGGCGGGAACCCGTTCGCGAGGGGTCATGGACGCTATATCGCTATTGCGAGGCAGGTTCACTGAGCCCCTGTGCATCGCCGAATTGGCGGAAACGAGCGGCATGAGCCTTTCCTCGTTCCATAGCCACTTCAAGTCACTGACCGGAGCAACGCCCCTGCAGTATCAGAAGCAATTGCGCCTGTTCGAAGCCCGGCGCCTGATGCTGGATGAAGCCATGAACGTCAGCGCCTCTGCATACAAGGTCGGCTACGAGAGCGTTTCGCAATTCATCCGCGAATACGCGCGCTTGTTCCGTGCCACGCCCAAGCAGGACATCCTGGTATTGCAGCAGCAAGGGCACCATCGTGCCCTGGCCAAGCAATAGACCTGATATGCCCAGCGATGCCCGGCCGAGACGATCCAGTGCATATCCACCTGGTTTTTTGGCGGCAGCTGTGGCGGTTGCGCTCGGACAGGGCGTGGTGGACCTGGCCCGGGTCCAGGGCCAGGAGCGCATCGTCGACCGCGAAGCCCCGGACGACCGGGACTTCAAGGAGCTCGACAGGTTGTGGCGGGAAGTGCCGGCCTGAGCCTCAGGTACCCAGGGTCAGGCCATTGGCCGGCAGCGGCAGCGCGGTCTTGTAGCGCACCTGCTTGAGGGCGAAGCTGGAGCGGATGTTGGCCACCCCCGGCACCTTGGTCAAGAAGTCCATCATGAAGCGCTCCAGGGCCTGGATGCTGGGCACCAGCACGCGGATCAGGTAGTCCGGGTCGCCGGCCATCAGGTAGCACTCCATCACTTCCGGACGATCGGAAATGGCCTCTTCGAAGTGCTGCAGCGCTTCTTCGACCTGCTTCTCCAGGCTGACGTGGATGAATACGTTGACATGCAGGCCCAGGAGATCGGCGTCCAGCAGGGTCACCTGCTCGCGGATCAGCCCCAGGTCCTCCATGGCCCGGACCCGATTGAAGCAGGGGGTTGGAGAAAGATTCACCGAGCGGGCCAGGTCGGCGTTGGTGATGCGAGCGTTCTCTTGCAGGCTGTTGAGAATGCCGATATCGGTACGGTCCAGTTTACGCATGAGATAAAACAACCTTGTTTTTATGTTTATAGAGATTTTTTATCTGCAAATGACTTTCTGTGCAACGAAACAGAGATAAATATTCTCCTTCTCCCGGCCTATGATGTTTGTAGGACAAGATTTCCCTTACCCAGGGAAGGACTGTCAGCTAGCGCGCCCAAATACAAGAAATCCACAAGATCGAGCGTAGAAAGCCATGACCCCAGCGTATGCACCGCTACGCCTGCACGTTCCCGAACCATCGGGCCGTCCCGGCTGCAAGACCGACTTCACCTACCTGCGCCTGAACGACGCCGGCCTGGTGCGCAAACCCCCGATCGATGTAGAACCCGCCGATACCGCCGACCTCTCCCGTGGCCTGATCTGTGTACTCGATGACCAGGGCAACGCCCTGGGCGAATGGGCCGAAGACGTGCCTGTGGAGATCCTTCGCCAGGGCATGCGGGCCATGCTCAAGACCCGCATCTTCGACAACCGCATGGTGGTCGCCCAGCGCCAGAAGAAGATGTCGTTCTACATGCAGAGCCTCGGCGAGGAAGCCATCGGCAGCGCCCAGGCGCTGGCCCTGAATGTCGACGACATGTGCTTCCCCACCTATCGCCAGCAAAGCATCCTGATGGCCCGCGACGTGCCGCTGGTGGACATGATCTGCCAGCTGCTGTCCAACGAGCGCGACCCGCTCAAGGGGCGCCAGCTGCCGATCATGTACTCGGTGAAAGAATCCGGGTTCTTCACCATCTCCGGCAACCTGGCGACCCAGTTCGTGCAGGGTGTGGGCTGGGGCATGGCCTCGGCGATCAAGGGCGATACCAAGATCGCCTCGGCCTGGATCGGCGACGGTGCCACCGCCGAGTCGGACTTCCACACCGCCCTGACCTTCGCCCACGTCTACCGGGCGCCGGTGATCCTCAACGTGGTCAACAACCAATGGGCGATCTCCACCTTCCAGGCCATCGCCGGTGGTGAAGCCACCACCTTCGCCGGACGCGGCGTGGGTTGCGGCATCGCCTCGCTGCGGGTCGACGGCAACGACTTCATCGCCGTGTACGCCGCCTCGCGCTGGGCCGCCGAACGCGCCCGCCGCAACCTCGGCCCGACCCTGATCGAGTGGGTCACCTACCGTGCCGGCCCGCACTCCACCTCCGACGATCCGTCCAAGTACCGGCCGGCCGACGACTGGAGCCACTTCCCGCTCGGCGATCCGATCGCTCGCCTCAAGCAGCACCTGATCAAGCTCGGCCACTGGTCCGAAGAGGAACACGCCGCGCTCAGCGCCGAACTCGAAGCCCAGGTCATCGCCGCGCAGAAGGAAGCCGAGCAGTTCGGCACCCTCGCCGGCGGCCAGATCCCCAGCGCCGCGACCATGTTCGAGGATGTCTACAAGGACATGCCCGAGCACCTGAAACGCCAACGCCAGCAACTGGGGGTCTGAGATGAACGATCACAACAACAATATCCAGCTGGACACCGCCATGACCACCACCACCATGACCATGATCCAGGCCCTGCGCTCGGCCATGGATGTGATGCTCGAGCGTGACGACAACGTCGTGGTGTTCGGCCAGGACGTGGGCTACTTCGGCGGCGTGTTCCGCTGCACCGAGGGCCTGCAGGCCAAGTACGGCACCTCGCGGGTGTTCGACGCACCGATCTCGGAAAGCGGCATCATCGGCACCGCCGTCGGCATGGGCGCCTATGGCCTGCGGCCGGTGGCGGAAATCCAGTTCGCCGACTATGTCTACCCGGCCACCGACCAGATCATCTCCGAAGCCGCGCGCCTGCGTTATCGCTCCGCCGGCCAGTTCACCGCGCCACTGACCATGCGCATGCCGTGTGGCGGCGGCATCTATGGCGGCCAGACCCACAGCCAGAGCATCGAGGCGGTGTTCACCCAGGTCTGTGGCCTGCGTACCGTGATGCCGTCCAACCCCTACGACGCCAAGGGCCTGCTGATCGCCTCCATCGAGAACGATGACCCGGTGATCTTCCTGGAGCCCAAGCGCCTGTACAACGGCCCGTTCGACGGCCACCACGACCGCCCTGTGACCCCTTGGTCCAAGCACCCTTCGGCCCAGGTTCCGGACGGCTACTACAAGGTCCCGCTGGACGTGGCGGCCATCGCCCGCCCGGGCAAGGACGTCACCGTGCTGACCTACGGCACCACGGTCTATGTCTCGCAAGTGGCGGCCGAGGAAACCGGCATCGACGCCGAGGTCATCGACCTGCGCAGCCTGTGGCCGCTGGACCTGGACACCATCGTCAAGTCGGTGCAGAAGACCGGCCGTTGCGTGGTGGTGCACGAGGCCACCCGGACCTGCGGTTTCGGCGCCGAGCTGGTGTCGCTGGTGCAAGAGCATTGCTTCCATCACCTGGAGGCCCCGATCGAGCGCGTCACAGGTTGGGATACGCCGTATCCCCACGCGCAGGAGTGGGCATATTTCCCAGGGCCGTCCCGAGTGGGCGCGGCGCTGCAACGGGTCATGGAGGTCTGAATGGGCACGCACGTTATCAAGATGCCGGACATCGGCGAAGGCATCGCAGAAGTAGAACTGTCGCAGTGGCACGTGAAGGTCGGCGACCTGGTGGTCGAAGACCAGGTGCTGGCAGACGTGATGACCGACAAGGCCATGGTCGACATCCCCTCCCCGGTCCACGGCAAAGTGCTGGCCCTGGGCGGCGAGCCGGGTGAAGTGATGGCGGTAGGCAGCATCCTGATCAGCATCGAGGTCGAGGGTGCAGGCAACCTCAAGGACTCCGACCAGTTGCCGACGCCGAGCAAGGCGCCAGCCGCCCCGGAAAAACCCGCCGCCGCGCCGGTGGCCGCCGCACCTCAAGTGGAAAAACCGGCTCCCGCCTGCCAGGCCGCCGCCAGCCGTCCGGCCCAGGCTCCGGTCGCCCGCGACGCCAACGAGCGCCCACTGGCCTCGCCGGCGGTGCGCAAGCATGCCCTGGACCTGGGCATCCAGCTGCGCCTGGTACAAGGCAGCGGCCCTGCCGGGCGCGTGCTACATGAGGACCTGGACGCCTACCTGGCCCAGGGCACCCAGGCGGCGCACGGACATTCGGCGCCATCTGCCGGTTATGCCGAGCGCCACGACGAAGAGCAGATCCAGGTGATCGGCATGCGTCGCAAGATCGCCCAGCGCATGCAGGAATCCAAGCATCGCGCCGCGCACTTCAGCTATGTCGAGGAAGTGGACGTCACCGCCCTGGAAGAACTGCGCATCCACCTCAACGAGAAGCATGGCGCCACCCGCGGCAAGCTGACCCTGCTGCCGTTCCTGGTACGGGCGATGGTCGTGGCCCTGCGCGACTTCCCGCAGATCAACGCCCGCTACGACGATGAAGCCCAGGTCGTCACCCGCCACGGCGCGGTGCACGTCGGGGTCGCCACCCAGAGCGACGTTGGCCTGATGGTGCCGGTGGTGCGCCATGCCGAGGCCCGCAGCCTGTGGGGCAACGCCGAGGAGATCGTGCGCCTGGCCAAGGCCGCCCGCGCCGGCAAGGCCGCGCGTGAAGAGCTGTCCGGCTCGACCATCACCCTCACCAGCCTCGGCGCCCTGGGCGGGATCGTCAGCACGCCGGTGCTGAACCTGCCGGAAGTGGCCATTGTCGGGGTCAACAAGATCGTCGAGCGGCCCATGGTGATCAAGGGCCAGATCGTGATCCGCAAGATGATGAACCTCTCCAGCTCCTTCGATCACCGGGTGGTCGACGGCATGGACGCCGCGCAATTCATCCAGGCCATCCGCGGCCTGCTCGAACAACCCGCCACGCTGTTTGTGGAGTAAGACATGCAACAGACTCTCAACACCCAACTGCTGATCATCGGTGGCGGCCCTGGCGGCTATGTCGCAGCGATCCGCGCCGGCCAGCTGGGGATCTCCACCATCCTGGTGGAAGGCCAGTCCCTGGGCGGCACCTGCCTGAACATCGGCTGCATCCCGTCCAAGGCGCTGATCCACGTGGCCGAACAGTTCCACCAGGCCCGCCACCACAGCCAGGGCTCGGCCCTGGGCATCGAGGTGGCGGCGCCGACCCTGAACATCGGCAAGAGCGTGGAATGGAAGGACGGCATCGTCGACCGCCTGACCACCGGGGTCGCGGCCCTGCTGAAAAAGAACAAGATCCAGGTGATCCATGGCTGGGCCCGGGTGATCGACGGCAAGACCGTGGAAATCGACGGCGCCGATACCCGTATCCAGTGCGAGCACCTGCTGCTGGCCACCGGTTCCAAGAGCGTCAACCTGCCGATGCTGCCCCTCGGCGGGCCGATCATATCCTCCACCGAGGCCCTGGCGCCCAAAGTCCTGCCCAAGCGCCTGGCCGTGGTCGGCGGTGGCTACATCGGCCTGGAGCTGGGCATCGCCTACCGCAAGCTGGGGGTGGACGTCAGCGTGGTCGAGGCCCAGGAGCGCATCCTGCCGGCCTATGACGCCGAGCTGACCCAACCGGTGCTGGAATCGGTCAAGCAACTGGGGATCAAGCTCTACCTCAAGCACAGCGTGCTGGGCTTCGATGCCGGCACCAGCAGCCTGCAGGTACGCGACCCCAACGGCGACACCCTGGACCTGGCAACCGACCAGGTGCTGGTGGCGGTGGGCCGCAAGCCCAACACCCAGGGCTGGAACCTGGAAGCGCTGAACCTGGAAATGAACGGCTCGGCAGTCAAGATCGACGCGCGCTGCCAGACCAGCATGCGCAACGTCTGGGCCATCGGCGACCTGAGCGGCGAGCCGATGCTGGCCCACCGGGCCATGGCCCAGGGCGAGATGGTGGCCGAGCTGATCGCCGGCAAGCGCCGGGAGTTCACCCCGGCGGCGATCCCGGCGGTGTGCTTCACCGACCCGGAAGTGGTGGTGGTCGGCAAGACGCCGGACGAAGCCAAGGCCGCCGGCCTGGACTGCATCGTCGCCAGCTTCCCGTTCGCCGCCAACGGCCGGGCCATGACCCTGGAATCCAAGGGTGGCTTCGTGCGCGTGGTGGCACGGCGTGACAACCACCTGGTGCTGGGTTGGCAAGCGGTAGGCGTCGGGGTTTCCGAACTGTCCACGGCTTTCGGCCAATCCCTGGAGATGGGCGCGCGCCTGGAAGACATCGGCGGCACCATCCACGCCCACCCGACCCTGGGCGAAGCGGTCCAGGAAGCCGCATTGCGGGCCCTGGGCCACGCGCTGCACATGTAACCACCAGAGCGTAGGAGCGAGGCTTGCCCGCGATAAGGCCAGCAGGCACGCCAGAAACGTCGAACCATCTGCGCCGACGCCATCGCGAGCACGCTTCGCTCCTACAAAAAAGATGCAAGGCAGGTCGCTATCCCGGGGGACGGGAGGGTTCATGAGCAGGCTAAGTTTTTTTGCTCCCCCTCCCATCGTCCGGGGTGCGGCCTGCCCCCGGAATGCAGTATTGTTGTGCCCATCCAATAAAAACGTCAGAAGCCTTGAGCCGTTCCGACGGTTGTTAAGAGATAGAGGGTGTCATGGGTAACGAAAGCATCAATTGGGACAAGCTGGGTTTTGACTACATCAAGACAGACAAGCGCTATCTGTCGTACTGGCGCAATGGCGAGTGGGACGCAGGCACCCTGACCGAAGACAACGTGCTGCACATCAGCGAGGGCTCCACCGCCCTGCACTATGGCCAGCAGTGCTTCGAGGGCCTCAAGGCCTACCGCTGCAAGGACGGTTCGATCAACCTGTTCCGTCCGGACCAGAACGCCGCTCGCATGCAGCGCAGCTGCGCTCGCTTGCTGATGCCGCAAGTACCGACCGAACAATTCATCGAAGCGTGCAAGGCCGTGGTCAAGGCCAACGAACGCTTCATCCCGCCCTACGGCACCGGCGGCGCGCTGTACCTGCGCCCGTTCGTGATCGGCGTGGGCGACAACATCGGCGTGCGCACCGCACCCGAGTTCATCTTCTCGATCTTCGCCATTCCGGTCGGTGCCTACTTCAAGGGTGGCCTGACCCCGCACAACTTCCTGATCTCCAGCTATGACCGTGCAGCGCCACAGGGCACCGGCGCGGCCAAGGTCGGTGGCAACTACGCCGCCAGCCTGATGCCCGGCTCCCAGGCCAAGAAGGCCAGCTTCGCCGACTGCATCTACCTGGACCCGCTGACCCACAGCAAGATCGAGGAAGTCGGCTCGGCCAACTTCTTCGGGATCACCCATGACGACAAGTTCGTGACTCCGAACTCGCCATCGGTACTGCCGGGGATCACCCGCCTGTCGCTGATCGAACTGGCCAAGAGCCGCCTGGGCCTGGAAGTGGTCGAGGGCGACGTGTTCATCGACAAGCTCGGCGACTTCAAGGAAGCCGGCGCCTGCGGTACCGCCGCGGTGATCACCCCGATCGGCGGCATCGAGTACCAGAACAAGCTGCACGTGTTCTACAGCGAAAAAGAAGTCGGTCCGATCACCCAGAAGCTCTACAAGGAGCTGACTGGCGTGCAGACCGGCGAAGTCGAGGCTCCGGCCGGCTGGATCGTCAAGGTCTGACCCGCCCCGCTTCACCCAAGCCCGCCCCTGCTTGCCAGCGGCGGGCTTTTTCATGGGTGGTTTGCGGGATATCGGATTCTTCCTGGCAGCCCCTCAGACTTTTCTTGCCGAGCTTGGCTAGCGATCTATATGATAAGCGTTATCATTCGCGACCTCCCTGCCCCGGTAATTGTCCGTCATGCCTGCTCCCGTCCAAGCCAGCGACCTGACCCTGCTGTATCGCCAACAGCATCAATGGCTCAAGAACTGGCTGCGCCTGCGGCTCAACTGTTCCCACAGCGCCGCAGACCTGGCCCAGGACACCTTCCTGCGCCTGCTGGCCAAGCCCGAACCGGTGCAGATCCAGGCGCCGCGCAGCTTCCTGGCCAAGGTGGCGCAGAGCGTGCTGAGCAACCACTACCGGCGTCAGAAACTGGAGCGGGCCTACCTCGAGGCCCTGCAGCACGTGCCGGCGCACGGGGTGCCGGACCTGGAGACCCAGGCCATCCTCATGCAAACCCTGATGCAGCTGGACGCCGTGCTCGAGCGCCTGGAACGCCCGGTGCGCCAGGCCTTCCTTTGGTGGCAGCTCGACGGCCTGGGCCATGAGCAGATCGCCGAACGCCTGCAAGTCTCGGTGACCACGGTCAAGCGCTACATCGTCAAGGCCGGGGCCCAGTGCATCCTTCTCGACGACAGCCTGGGCGCCTTGTGAATCAGCCGCTGAGCCGCGACACCAGCACAAACCCGCAGTCCATCGATATCGCCATGGCCGAGCAGGCCATGCAATGGCAACTGGACCTGCAGGAACCCCAGGTCAGTGCCGCCACCCTCGCCGCCTGGCAGCGCTGGCGCGAGGCTCACCCACTGCACGAGACAGCCTGGCAGCGGGCCGAAACCCTCGCCCAACGCCTGCAGCAGGTACGCAGCCAAGGCCACAGCGAGCTGGCCCGGGCCACCCTGGCACCGAACCTCGGCCGGCGTCGCGCCCTCAAGCAACTGGGCCTGCTGCTGGCCGCCGGCGCCGGTGCCTGGGCCACGCGCGATACCGCGCTGATCCAGGATTGGAGCGCCGACTACAGCACCCGGGTCGGCCAGCAGCGACGCATCACCCTGACGGACCAGACCCAGCTACAGCTCAATACCGACACCGCGATCACCCTGGCTTTCGACCGCCAGCAACGGCGTATCAGGCTGCTGCGCGGCGAACTGCTGCTGACCCTGGCACGGCAGGACTCGCTCCCGGCCCTGCTGGTGGAAACCGTCGAAGGCTGGGTCCAAGCCAGTGCGGCAAGCTTCAGTGTGCGCCAACTGGCCGGGCGCACCGAACTGGCGGTGTACCAGGGCGAGCTGACCCTGCTTCCCCGGGATGGCGGCCAGCCCCCGCAGCGCCTGGGAGCCGGCGAGCAAGCCGGTTTCAGTCGCCAGGGCTTGCTGCTGCGCCAGGCACAAGGCGCCACGCAACCGGCCTGGAGCCAGGGCATGCTGGTGGCCCAGGCCCAGCCCCTGGCGCAGTTCCTCGAAGAACTGGGGCGCTACCGCCCCGGGCACCTGGGCTGCGACCCGAGCCTCGCGCAGCTGAAAGTTTCCGGCACCTTCCCCCTGGCGGACACCGACCGCGTGCTGTCTGCCGTGGCCCAGACCCTGCACCTGGAGGTGCGCCAGTTCACTCGCTACTGGGTCACCCTCAAGCCCCGTACGGCCCTGGGCTGAAAAAAAGTTGCGCCAAGGTGGTCTGTTTTTCGCGCTGGCGAGACTTAACCCCCAGAACATTCATTTGCATGGGGAGCCACACATGTCATCGGCAGTAATGCAGCGCCGTCAGCGATCCTTTTCACTCAAGCACAACCTGGCCGGCGCCGTGGCCCAGGGCCTGGTCTGCCTCACTGGCAGCGCCGCGGCCATGGTCCTGCCCACGTGGGCCCTGGCAGCGGAACAGGTCCAGGTCGAATTCGATATCGCTCCCGGCAACCTGGCCGGCGCCCTCACCCGCTTCGGCCAGAGCGCGCATATCCTGCTGTCCTACCCGGCAAGCCTGGCCGAAGGCCGCAGCAGCCCGGGGCTCCAGGGCCGGCATGACATCGACGGCGGCCTGGCCCTCCTGCTCAGAGGCACGGGCCTGCAAGCGGTGCGCGGCGCCAATGGCGACTATTCCCTGCAGGCCCGCAGCAGCGGCGCAGGCCTGGAGCTGAGCCCGATCTCGATCTCCGGCAAGGCCCCCGGCTCCACCACCGAAGGCACCGGCGAATACACCACCTACTCCTCCAGCAGCTCGACTCGCCTGAACCTCACGCCCCGGGAAACCCCGCAGTCGATCACGGTGATGACCCGCCAGCGCATCGACGACCAGAACCTCAGCACCCTCACCGACACCCTGGAAGCCACTCCCGGCATCATCGTCACCCGCGACGGCCTGGGAGCGGAAACCGACAGCTACTGGTCCCGGGGTTTTGCGATCCAGAACTACGAGATCGACGGCGTGCCCACCAATACCCGCCTGGACAACTACTCCCAGAGCATGGCCATGTACGACCGGGTCGAGGTGGTACGCGGAGCCACTGGCCTGATCAGTGGCATGGGCAACCCGGCGGCCACCATCAACCTGATCCGCAAGCGCCCTACCCGCGAGGCCCAGGCGAGCATCACCGGCCAGGCCGGCACCTGGGACCGCTACGGTGGCGGAATCGATGTCTCCGGCCCGCTGACCGACAGTGGCAATGTGCGCGGGCGCCTGGTGACCGACTACAAGACCGAAAGCGCCTGGATCGATCGCTTCAAGCAACAGACCCAACTGCTGTACGGCATCAGCGAATTCGACCTCAGCGAGGACACCCTGCTGACCCTGGGCTTCAGCTACCAGCGCACCGACGTCGACTCGCCGCTGCGCACCGGCTTGCCCACCCGCTTCAGCAGCGGCGAGCGCACCCACTTCAAGCGCTCCACCAACACCGCCCCAGAATGGTCCTACAACGATCACCAGCAGCGCAGCTACTTTGCATCCATCGAGCAACAACTGGGCAACGGCTGGAGCGGCAAGATCGAGTACACCCACGCCGAGAACCAGTTCGACGAGCTGTTCAACTTCGCCATGGGCTCGGTGAACAAAGACGGTAGCGGGCTCAGCCAGTTGCCGGTGCGCTTCTCCGGCACACCCCGCCAGGACAACCTCGACCTGTACCTGACCGGCCCCTTCAGCCTGTTCGGCCGCGAGCACGAACTGATCAGCGGCGTGACCTTGTCCCAATACAACGAGCGCACCCCTGGCTGGGGCGGTTGGCGCTATGACTATGCCGGCTCCGCGGCCGGTGCCATCGGCAACCTCAACGGCTGGGACGGCCGATCGCCCAAGCCGGACTTCAGCGTAAGCGGCAAATCCTCGATAGATGAAGACCAGTACGCGGCCTACCTGACCTCACGCCTGAGCCTCGCCGATGACCTGAGCCTGATCCTCGGCAGCCGGGTGATCGACTGGAAACGCGACACCAGCGAGCGCCCCTATGGCGGCACCGAGAGCGAGGTCAAGCGCGAAGAAAACGGCGTGTTCATCCCCTACGCCGGGGTGGTCTACGACCTGGACGACACCTGGTCGGTGTATGCCAGCTACACCAGCATCTTCAACCCCCAGGCCTCCTGGGTGCGCAGCGAAGACAACAAGCCCCTGGACCCGATGGAGGGCAAGGGCTACGAGGTCGGCATCAAGGGCAGCCACTTCGATGGCCGCCTGAACTCCAGCCTGGCGCTGTACAAACTGCAGCAAGACAACCTGGCCATCTGGCAGCACGACGACGTCTACAGCGCCGAGCAGGACACCACCTCCAAGGGTGTGGAACTGGAGTTCAACGGCGAGCTGGCCGAAGGCTGGCAAGCGTCTGCGGGCTACACCTACTCGGTCACCACCGACGCCGACGACCAGCGGATCAACACCGGCCTGCCGCGCAACAGTTTCAAGACCTTCACCAGCTACCGCCTGCACGGTCCGCTGGACAAGCTGACCGTGGGCGGCGGGGTCAACTGGCAGAGCAAGGTCGGCAACGACCTGCACACCTTCACCCAGGGCAGCTACGCGGTCACCAACCTGATGGCCCGCTATGACATCAGCCGCAACCTCAGTGCCTCGCTCAACCTCAACAACCTGTTCGATCGCGAGTACTACAGCAACGCCGCCCTGTCCGGCAACTACGGCGCCCCGCGCAACCTGATGACCAGCTTCAAGTACAGCTTCTGACGGCGGCGCATCGCCGCGCCTCGGCGCCACCCGCCCTCTTGTCGATGAAGGCGGGTTGGCTCCTCAAGGGGCGATACCCAGCAGCGCCAGCACCTGGTGCGCCCCCTCCACTACCAGCAGCGCAGCCCGGGAGGCCATCAAGGTGTAGAGAAAACTCGCGATCAACACACACAGTTCGAACCAGATGAACATCGGCCAGTTGCTGACGCGCAACGGTCGGTCCTGCATGAGCTGCCTCACCCCATTACGCGGCTTGTGATAGACGAGCTCGAAAATCTTCATCTCGCGAAAGTTCTTGAGTATCGCGTATACCACGGCGCACCCGGTGACGGCTGCCATCCACCAGAAACCGACGACCTCCACCCCGTTCTGCCCCTGCAGCTGGACGCTGGCACTTTGTTGAAAAAAATGAATGCCCACCGCTGAAACCACGGGCATGACGACCCCGAAGTAGACCACCAACCCCAGGCTGGCCATGGCGACACCCGTGGCGAACACACTGAGGCGGATCACCCGTTCCAGGAACCCGGGAGAAAATTTCGAATAGGCCCTCTGTGTCTCGATCACCAGCAACGGAACCAGCATGGTCAGCACCCCGACCCCGATATCCACGGCCCTGAACCCGGTCTTGGGCAGCAGCAATGCCATCAGGAAGGTCACGCCCCGGCTGCCTACCCGCCACATCATCTTGGCGTCGTCGCTCACCCCCTTGGACCAGAATTCCTCGGTAATGCCCTTGCCATCATCCATTGGCTGCCTGCCTCATTGTTCAAAGCTGCGCATTGTCGCTGATGGCTCCAGCGACGCCACCTTGCTCTCCCTTCGCGGGCCGATCTGCTTGCCGCGCTGCACCGCCACCTGGCTGGCCTGCCCGTCGCGCTGCTTGCCGTGGCGGGCCTGGGCGATCAACGCGGGGATCAACGGCCCCTCCGGCAAGTGCTTCCAGAACCGCGCCGGCAAGTGACCTTGCATGACCTTGGGGTTGAGCCGCGCCGGGTTGAAGATATGGCTGTAGTAGGTCAACCACAGCTCGCCCCCGGGGTCTTCCATGCCCTGGGCCAACTGCTGCCAGGCACCGGGGCACTGGCGCTGGTGATGCAGTTGCACGCCATCGAAATACACCCCATCGCGGGGTGTGGCGATCATCCAGCGCTGGCGCCCCATGCGTCCGATGAAATGCTCGCTGGCGCTGGCCAGGATGTCGTGGGCCGGGTCGTGCCAGGCCACGAACTGCGGCTGCTCGGCCAGGATCGGACGTCCGGGCGGCACCGCGATAAAACGCACGAAGGCGTGCAAGTGATGAGCCTCGCGATCCACCTGGCGAATGCGCCGTTGCAACTCGCTGCCCAAGGGGTCGCCGCTGAGCATGGCCGTGCGGTCACCATGGCTGACCCGCCACAGCACCTCGTACAACAGGCTCCAGCGCTGCTCGCCACGATAGCTCGCCGCCCGCTGCAACAGCCCCAGCAGCGCCAGGGGAATACGTGCCTGGAATGGCCCGGGTTGCTGCGGATAGTCCTGCGGCCGGCCGAACAGGTCGGGCTCGCGAGCGCCGGACCAACTGACCTGGCTGGGGTCGATGCCATGGCTGAGCAAGCGCCGGGCCTGCTCGCGCCAGGTGTCGAACGACTCGTGGCAGTCCAGGTCGATCATCCCCACAACCCCATCTGCTGCGGTTGCGGGCGATCACGCAGTTGCTGGTAGAGCTGCGCGCTGCTGGTCTCGGCCTGGCGCGGGTGATAGTCGCTGGTGATCAGGAACGGCTTGGCCTTGCCCAGCACGCACCGCATGCGCGCCAGGTCCTCGAAGCGGATGCGCCGCTCCCGGCGCAGCTCCACCAGGCGCTGGGTGGTGCGCAGGCCGATGCCCGGGATACGCGCGATCAACGCTGGCTCGGCGCGGTTCAGGTCCAGGGGAAACAGGCTGCGGTTCTCCAGGGCCCAGGCCAGCTTGGGGTCGATGTCCAGGGCCAGGTGCCCCGGTCCCTTGAACAGTTCATTGGCGCTGAAGCCATAACCGCGCAACAGGAAGTCGGCCTGGTACAGACGGTGCTCGCGCATCAGCGGCGGCGCGGCCAGGGGCACGCTCTTCGGGCTGTTGGGGATCGGGCTGAAGGCCGAGTAGTAGACCCGGCGCAGGCGGAAGTTGCCGTACAGGGCCTCGGCGCTGTGCAAGATGGTGCTGTCATCGGTGTCGTCGGCGCCGACGATCATCTGCGTGCTCTGCCCGGCCGGGGCAAAACGCGGGGCCCGGGGCTCGTTGAGCACCGTCTGCTCGCCGGTGTGGATGGTGCGCATGGCCTGCTTGATCGAACCCAGCTGCTTCTCCGGGGCCAGGGTCTTGAGGCCCTGGTCGGTGGGCAGCTCGACATTCACGCTCAGGCGGTCGGCATAGCGCCCGGCCTGCTCGATCAACGCGGGGTCGGCATCGGGGATGGTCTTGAGGTGGATGTAGCCACGGAACTCGTGTTCCTCGCGCAAGAGCCTGGCCACTTGCACCAATTGCTCCATGGTGTAGTCCGCCGAGCGGATGATCCCGGAACTGAGGAACAGCCCGCTGACGCAGTTGCGCCGGTAGAAGTCCAGGGTCAGGCGCACCACTTCCTCGGGGGTGAAGCGGGCCCGCGGCACATCGCTGGAACGGCGGTTGACGCAATACTGGCAGTCGTAGAGGCAGAAGTTGGTCAGGAGGATCTTCAGCAACGAGACGCAGCGCCCGTCCGGCGTGTAGCTATGGCAGATGCCCATGCCGTTGGTCGAGCCCAGCCCTTCCTTGCCCTGGGAGCTGCGCTTGGGGGCGCCACTGCTGGCGCAGGAAGCGTCGTACTTGGCGGCATCGGCGAGGATGCCCAGCTTGTCGATCAGTTGCATGGTCGGACCCATATACTGTTTTTATATACAGTACAGAGTTCGCACCCGGCACTTCAAGGGGGCGTCTGACCAGCGTCACAGAAATATCCCTGGCCGCTTGGGATAAAACCCTGGCCTGGTGGGTAAAAGACCTTAAGATACGCGCGCTTATCCATGCCGCTAAAGGATTGCCCATGCGCCCCTTCTACTTTCCCTGGCTACTCGCCATGACCCTGCTGCCAGCCTGGCAGGCCCAGGCCGCACCAGCCCCTGCAACCCCGGCCGAAGCCGTGTCGACCCAGGTCCTGGCGCAACCACAATGGCAGAGCCTGGCCCGGCAATGCCCGGCGACGCTGGTGCCACGAAAGGAGGCGCCGACAGAGCCCGACCGCTGCAGCGAGCCCGGGCAGATGGAAGGCTGCCTGCAAAGCTGCAAGCGCGGCGATGGCAATGACTGCTACTGGCTGGGCATCAACGTGCAAAAGGCCAAGGGCCCGGCCATGGGTTATGAGCCGCTGTTCCAGCGGGCCTGCAGCCTGGGCGTGGTCTCCGGCTGCACCAACCGTGCGGCCGGGATGTACGTGGCCACCCCCGACGACGAATCCGTGCGCCAGTGCGTGACCAAGACCTACGCCAAGGCCTGCGAGACGAACGACCCCTGGGCCTGCACCATGTACGGTTTCAACTTGAGCCAGGGCATCGGCACCACGACAGACAACACCAAGGCCCTCAAGGTGCTGGGCAGGTCCTGCAACAAGCACGGTACCGAGGACCCGGCCTGCACCGCCGCCATCCAGCTCCAGCAGAAGATCCAGGACAAGCTCGCGGCGCCCAAGCCCTGAGGCACCGCCTCAAGAGTCCAGGGCCCGCCGCGGGCCATGGCCCAGGCGCTGGCGCAGCCATTCATAACCGCTGACCAGCACGATGCCCGCCAGCACCAGCGCGGCACCGAAGATAAATCTCGGCTCCAGGGGCTCGTGCAGCAGCCACACGCCAAAACCGATGCCGAACAGCGGCGTCATGAACGACAGCACCCCCAGGCGCGAAGCCAGGTAGCGGCGCAACAGGCCAAACCAGATCAGGAAGCTGGCGAAGGACACCACCAGCACCTGGAAACCCAGGCTGGTGATGACCAACGGGGTGAAGCGGATGGAGGTTTGCCCGGACAGCCAGGCCGCCAATCCCAGCCACACACAGGCACCCAGCAACTGGTACTGCAAGGTCCGGGTGGTGGGGCTCGAAGCCAGGCGTGAACAGCGCACCACCACCGTGGTCGCGCCCCAGGCGGCACCGCCCAGCAGGCCGAGGAAATCCCCCAGCAATGCATTGCCCCCTGCCCCTTGGGACGAAGGCCCGCTAAAGGCCACGACAATACCGGCGAACGCCACGCCGATCCCCAGCCATTGCATCGACTTGAGACGCTCGGCGGGCAGCCGCCAATGCAGGCCCAGGGCGGCGAAGATCGGCGCGGTGTAAAGGAAGATCGCCATGTGCGAAGCACTGGTATGACGCAGGCCCTCGCCCACCAGCAGGAACTCCAGGGCGAACAGCGCGCCCACCACCAGGCCGGGGCGCCAGTGGCCTTCGCGCAGCCCCAGGCGCTCGCCGCGCCAGAGCATCAGCAGCCCCACCAGCAACGCGGCGCCAGCGGAACGCAGGGCGATCTGCATGATCGGAGCAATGTCCTGGACGGTGGCCTTGAGCGCCACCTGCTGCAGGCCCCAGACGGCACAGAGGCCGACCATCAGGCTGCAAGCCGTGGCATCGAGGGGTTGGCGTACAGCCATGATGGTTCCTTGGGTGAATGAGTCAGGTGGGCTATTGTCCGCCTGACAGAATTACTAGATATAGCTCGCCTACGCCAAGTCATAGCGAGTTAAAGACAACTGCGCCGACGTCAGCGCTGGGTTAGGTGAGGATCTGGGCACGGTGAGCTAAAGGCCTGGGCTTCGAGCTGAAAGCCAGCCCCATGTGAAAGGCATCGGCCTGCAAGATAAGGTGATCCTCACCTGCATGAAAAACATTGAAAACTACCGTGTTTGCCGTGAAGGCACCGCCACGTTGAAGCTGGCCGGCAACGAGTTCGACCCGCTGGACAGCATCCCGCTGGTCTCGGTAGGCAAGGCCCGCTACTCCCAGGGCGAATCGTCGGGGGTTGTCCCATGGTTCGACACCCTGGAGAACCCGGACGCCTAAGTGCTATTTACCTATGGCCACAAGTTCGACGACTTGCGCATGTTCCACAAAGCCAAGCGCTCTGTGAAAGAGTAAGGCTCCGGCAACCGCGTCCAAACCGTTTGGGCAGGTTCGTTTCTGGCTCATCGGTTACAAGACTGCGGCCGACACTACAAGCTAGTGTCGGCTTTAGATTGCAGAGTACTGGACTAAACTTCTCGATAGATACTAGTCTTCTTGTGACAACACTGACTTTACAATGGCAGCTATCTCACAAGCATGCTGATGGATGAAGAAGTGGTTACCACTAAGCAATTTTTTATGAAAGCGAGAAGTTGTATATTCTCTCCATAAATCTATTTTTTCTGAAAACTCCTCTTCCATCCCCATTACCACATGCAGCGGAATATCAACAGGCTTAAACTCGTAGCCATCTGCACGCTCCGCCACTTCGAAATCAGCCCTGATGACAGGCTCAAAAAAGGTGAACAATTCCGAATTATGTATAACACTCTCAGGCAAACCGCCAAGTTCTAGCAATACCTGCTTGAGCTCCTGAGTCTCCAGGAAAGCAGTATTCTTGTATTTAACTAATTTGGGGCCTGCATGGCCGGTAAAAATAAGAGCTGAAGGCCTTTTTGCATAATCCTCCAGCATACGCGCAACCTTCAGGCCGAGAACGGCACCCATACTATGCCCATATAAAACAAAAGAGCTCCCACTAAGCTGAGATACGATTTGTTGAAAAACATCCTGAGCGGCGGCCTCAAAGCCTCGAATAAGCGGCTCATCTATTCTCTTGCCTCGCCCTGGCAACTCTATCGAAACAACATCAAAATCGATCAATTCAGGTTTCATGAACTGATAGGAGTAACAGTTTCCACCCGCAAAATGCAAAGTAAATACTTGTGGTTTCTTCATAAGCGCAAGATCTCAACCAAGCATAAAAACAGTGCATCGCACCGCAATGCACTGCCATTGAAAACTACTTAGGACTATGTGCAGAGATACCCATGAAATCCAAATATCTTGAAAGAAGCGCCTTATCGATTGGAGGCGTTTCTATTCCGCTGCCTTTAAGAAACTCAGTAGTATTCGTCCTATCAAAGTAGTAAGTCATCTCATAAGACTCGACCAGAGATTTCCCTGGAACAATCTCCTCGGTGAACAGGCTTAACAAACTATATAGAGGGCTATGTTCATTATCCTTCCACTTACTTAACCATTCGCGATAATGAATCGGCCGAAGTTTAATCCCGAAATATTCATTTAACTTCTCAAAAAACTCTGGCACAGATATGTCATGTACCGGTTCAGGAACGAGATGGAAAAATTTTCCTGGAGCTTCTTTGTTTTGAGAAATGTGCACAATTGCTTTTGCTACAAAGTCCACAGTCACCAGCTGATCCTTAAGGCCCATGATCATGGGGTAGGTCCCGAGAGCAACACAGCACCGGACAAAACTTCCCCACCACTGGTTCATTTCTGTGGCACCGCTGTCATTCTGGCACATGACAAATCCCAGACGAATACCAATAACAGGTAATCCTTTCTTTTTTGCCTCTTCCAGGACATTTTCCATCACCCACTTACTTCTGACATAGTTGGTATCTCGACAAACCACGGATAGATTCTGATGAATATCATCGTCTTCACACATCCAGGTTTTTCCTGTAGTCAGGTACCCCCAACTAAAAACGGCTATAGTGGAGCATGCGACTAGATACTTCAATTTTGATGTTGTCGCGAAACGAATAATTTCCTGAATCCCATTTACGTTGACCGCTTTCATTTCAGCGTAAGGTTTTACATAATTAACATTTCCGCCAGTGTGATATATAACCTGAATATTTTTCGACGTATTTAAAAAATCGGAATCGGACATACCCAGCTGTGGCCTAGTAAAATCGCCTAAAACTGGAATAATACGGTCAGTTTTCTCTTCGGGCCAAGAAAGTCGGTATTTTTTTAGGGTAAACTTTATCCTTTCAATAGCATGCTTAAAACTTTCAGCCCTAACCAAGCAATATATATTCGCAGAGGTTTTATCCAGCAACTCCAGTAACAAATGCACTCCAACGAACCCAGTAGCCCCCGTCAGGAGTACACTTTCCGGGTTAGCTAAAACATCAGGATCGATCTCCCTCGGAAATTCATAGTCTGCCGCAAGCTTGATATCACCAAGCAATGTCTTCTTAGATAATTGCATTTTCTCTTCAAACGTCAACGGACGCTTATTTTCGCGAATCTTTATTTCTTGCGCCAATTGCTCAATGCACGGATAGGTATAAAGATCAACCAATGTTATTTGGCTTCTGATAGATTCAGGCAGCGAGGTGAACACTCGAACTACGGCAACAGAATTCCCGCCAACTTCAAGAACATTGTCCTGAGCTTTAATATCATCCGTCTGCAGAACATGTTTCCATATCGCGACGAGAGTACCTTCAATATCATCCTCTGCCAGATTATCTAGCGAGAGTGCTTCTTCCTTCATTAAGGACTGGAGTGATTTTCGATCAACTTTCCCACTAACCGTCTGAGGAAAGTAATCCAAGATAAAAATCTTATCGGGAACCATGTAGACCGGAAGAGTATTTTGCAATATCTTTTTAATTTCCGACTTTATTTTAATTTCATCTTTTGAGTGATAATCCGATAGCGTAATGAAAGCAGCCAGCATTGGCTGCCCTAGTTCCTTGTTCACTGCCACAACTGCAGACTCTCGGACATTTTTTATTCTATTTATTGAGCTCTCAATCTCACCAGACTCAATGCGAAAGCCTCGAATCTTGAGTTGCGTATCATTCCTCCCTATATATTCAATATTTCCACTTGGCAATAGAGTCACAATATCGCCAGTTCTATAAAGTCGCTTGCACTCACTTCTTCCAGTTCGTGAATCCGCCACGTCGATATGTAAAAATTTTTCTTTTGTTAGCTCGGGTCTATTCAAGTAACCCTGAGCAAGTTGTGCTCCACCAATGAATAGTTCACCCGGCGAACCTATAGGCAATGCCTTGAAGTTTTCATCCAGCACATAAAATTCAACACCAGACAGAGGGCTGCCGATATTTTTAACGCTCTGCCCTGCCATATATTTATGGCAGGTAACAGCTACCGTTGTTTCTGTTGGGCCATAAAGATTATACATCTGCAGCCTACTGGCCCAATACAGGAATACGTTGTCCGCACAAGCCTCTCCGCCCACGACAATACTTTTAAGCTCGCCTATTGGCTGTCCAGTAGGGAATGTAGCAAGAATGGTCGGAGTAATCATTGGAATAGTATCAATACGATTCGATCTAATATATTCCAATAACGCTTCACCCAGTAACTTATTATCTGGATAAAGATGCAATGTCGCACCAATCAGGAGCGGCATCCATGTATCGACAAAGGAAGCATCGAATGTGTAAGAAAGAATTTGTATGGCGGTGTTTTCTGATGAAACATTGATTACCGGCTGCACATTCTCAATAAAACTAGCAATTGCGCCATGCTGAACAGCCACTCCTTTTGGAACCCCGGTACTGCCAGATGTATATATGACATACATCAAGCTTGACGAAGGTATTTCCTTCAAAAGATTGCTGCCTGACTGCTTATCAATCAACGACTTTTCTCGGTCACTATCAGGAACAATCAAAGTCCCACGAAAATCGGAAAACTTATGCTCATATGCTTTTGACGTAATCATTAGCTTCGCTTGGGTATCCTCGAGAATAAAATCAAACCTCGTGGCAGGGTATTCAGGGTCAAGAGGTAAATAGACGGCGCCGACCTTTACTATCGCCATCATAAAAACAACACGACTTATTGACTGCTCAACACATACCGCGACGATATCGCCACTCTCGACACCACGCTCGAGCAAATGTCTTGCCAACTGATTTATTTTCTCATTCAGAAGTCCATAAGTTATACTGTCCGAGCAATGAAACAATGCAGTCTTACTTGAGCGAAAACTAGCCTGGCTCTCAAACATATCGACTATAGTTATATCCCTTGCCATTTCCATATAGCGCCTCTAGCAGTCCATTTATTTAAATCAATACAACAACAAACACACTCCGAACAGGCCGTATAAACCAAAGTCAACGGCGATCAACCTTAAAAAACAAGAGCCAAACGAGAGCGCAAAGCTACTTACAGGCCATGCCGCATAGGTCTTCCTAGAAATAAAACCACAAAACCAACTATTAAAGACATTAACGAGAAACTCTATTTTTCATGCAGAGCCCAGTTAAGACAGCCAAAAACAAACTGTCAAAAAAAACACCAATACAAGTATGATTTTTTTGCTATTAAAAAAAATATAATAATTCCAATAACCCAAAGATCCCCTTCCAACCACCCCTTGAGAAAACTCCTAGAAGCATAGGAAACACGCCTGACTGTACCGTGTACCGGCCACCACGAAGACCGAACCACCAGCCCTTCTACTCACTCCTGAACTACGCAACCTCTTTCCCTGTGTAGTGCCCCAATAAAAACCAGACACCTGTTTTTAGGCGAGAATACTCGCCAGATTGAGGTGCTTGATGAGCAAGCAACGTCATTCATTTTCTGCTGAACTCAAACGCAAGGCCGTAGGGCTCGTGCTCGATCAAAGCCATAGCCATATCGAAGCCCGCCGATCGCTCAGGGTAATCAGGCCCGCATTGCGCGCCTTGAACGGGAGAAATTCATTTTAAAAATGGCTACCGCGCTTTTTGATGTCGGAAGAGTACGCGCGCGGATTGATCAGTTAAGTACTCAGGCGCCTGTGGATTGGCTTTTCTCGGTCTTCGCCATCACTTGCTCGTGTTACTGCGCCGGTTGTCTCAAACGCAGCACTCCGAACGTTGAGCGACTGCAATTGCGCAGTCGGATCAATGAACTGCTTACAAATAGTCGCAGCATCGTGCCGATGCTGCAGGAAGACGTCGAGCAAATCGGACAGTTCAAGGTGCGGTGCCTGATACAGGAACTGACCTTAATCAGTAAAGAACCGGGAGTACATGCTTACAAGCGACGATCGAGCGGCCTGATATTCCAAGCATCTTGGTGATGTACCGACACTAAAACAGTGTCTGGTGTGGCGATATAACCTATATCAGGGCACAGGTAAGATGGCATTACTTGGCGACCGTTTTAGAATTCTACGCACGCCAAGTTGTGGGTTGGGCGCTATCAAACACATCAGTCCCGGATCTGGTGATCAAGGCATTGGACATGGCTTATGAACAGCGTGGCAGTTCTCAAGGTTTGCTGTTCCACTCGGATCAAAAATTGAAATATGGCAACCGTCAGTTTCGCAAGCGGCTCTGGTGTTACCGCATGAACCGTAGCCTGAGTCGTCTTGGAAACTGTTGAGAAAATCCGCCATTGCAGCGCGTATTTCGCAGTTTGAAAACTGAATGGATGCCTAGCAAACCGAGTTTAGCAAACAGCCTTCTAACACCCCCTCCAGCGATGAATCCAGTGGGTCGTGTAGGATCGCACCTCCGCCCTTTTGCTTGTCCACCCACCGGTGCCTGCCATGCCCAAAGCCGCGCAACACCTGCACCTGCCACCGTTCAGCCAGGACCTGCCGGCGCCGGTGTTCTTTCGCACGGCCAACCTGCCCGCCCACGCCACCTACCCCCGGCATAGCCATGCCTGGGGCGAGTTCGTCTATGCCTACAGCGGGGTGATGGAGATCGAGCTGGACGACCACCACTACCTGGCGCCGCCGCAGTACGGCATCTGGTTGCCACCGAATGTCGAGCATGTGGGTTTCAACCACCAGGAGGCCTGCCACTGCTCGCTGTACCTGAGCCCGGAGCTGTGCGGCGCCCTGCCCGCGCGGCATTGTGCCCTGAGCCTCAGCCCGCTGGTGCTGGCGCTGCTGGACGACCTGCGCCAAGACCCGCCCGGCCTGCCGCAAAGCCCGGAGCAGCAGCGTTTGCTGCAAGTGTTGGTGGACAAGCTCGGCCAGGCCTCCTGCGCCGGCAGCTACCTGCCCTCCTCCGATGATCCGCTGCTGGGCCCGGTGCTGCACATGCTCAAGGCCAACCCCGGGGACCCGCGCTCCCTGGCGGAACTGGCCCATGCCGCCAATACCAGCGAGCGCACCCTGGTGCGTCGCAGCCAGAAGGAGCTGGGCATGTCGCTGCTCGAATGGCGCCAGCGGCTGAAGGTGGTCCAGGCCCTGGCCTTGCTGGAACGCGGCCAGACCGTGGAGACCATCGGCCTGGACCTGGGCTACAGCAGCGCCTCGGCCTTCATCAGCATGTTCCGGCGGATGATGGGCACCACCCCGGACGAATACCGCCGGCAGTGCATGGGCCGGGGCTGAACCCCGTCACCTGTGCTTCAGCGAGCCGGCGGCAGGAGTGCGCCAGGCAACTGCGCAAGAATCCGCTGTACCGCTTGCTCCGGCTCCAGCCGCGCAGTGTCCAGCACCAGGCGCGGTCGGTCCCAGGCCTGGTAGTCGTGGGCCAGTACCGATTGCCAGCTCGGGGGCGAAAGACCCGGGACATCCGAGCGCCGGCCCTCGACCCGGCGCCGGTGCTGGTCACGGTCGGAGCACACCACTTCGATTTCCAGCAAGTCGACCTCCAGCTTTCGCGCCAGGGCTTGCCAGGCCGCGCGGCTCTCGGCCACCGGGTTGACGCAGTCGGCCAGCACCGGGTTGCCCAGGGCCAGGTTGGCCTCGGCCAGTTGCAAGGCGATCTGATAGCCCGCACTGCCGACCTGTGCCAGGCCGGCATCACGCAGGCCCTGTTCGATGCTGTCGATCCGCAGGTAGGTGGCACCCAGGCGTGGGGCCAGGGTGCGGGCTATGGTGGTCTTGCCAGTGCCAGGCAAACCGCCGAACACGATGAGCATGGGGCGCTTCTCCTGGCTACGGGTACAGGTCGTCATGTGCCATTCAGCCACCGAGGCCTTGCAGCTCCAGGCTGGCCGAGGCCGAGAGCGGCCGGGTCGGCTGGATCAGGGCCAGGCCGAAACGCTTGCTGATGGCTCGCCCACCGGTACCGGTCAGGGCGAGGGCGCGGCTGTCCAGGTCGCGGACCAGCCATTTGCGCTGCACCAGGGCTTGCAGCAAGGCCGCGCCCAAAGCGCCGCCCAGGTGCGGACGACGCACGCTCCAGTCCAGGCAACCGCAGGCGAAACGCCGACGCAGGCCGGCCAACGCAGCGACATCGATGTCCAGCCCACGGAAAAACTCACTTCCACTGTCGCTGACCCGGTAGCCATCCCCATCCTCCAGCAGCCAACCGGCCTCGAACAAGCGGTCGTGCAACTGCACGCCCAAGGTGCCCGCCAGGTGGTCGTAGCAGGTCCGGGCGAACTGCAGACGATCCGGGGTGCGCGGGCTGAAGCGCTGCTCGCGGCCCTGGCCGATCACCATCAGCGCCTCCAGGGCCCGGGCTACCAGCGGATCGCCAAGGCCGTAGTAGCGGTGCCGGCCCTGGACCTGGACCCGCAGCAGGCCCGCGTCCTTGAGCTTGGCCAAATGCACGCTGGCCGTGGAGGTACTGACCTCGGCGATGGCCGCCAGCTCGGTGCTGGTGCGCGCATGGCCGTCCATCAAGGCGCACAGCATGCGAGTGCGGGCCGGTTCGGCGATGGCGGCCGCCACCTGGGACACGCCGCGGTCATTCTGCTCAGCATTCATATTTCGCTCCCTGACGAATCATGCCTTCGGAAGGCTGAGGATAGTAGCAACCGACACGCTTGGCTCACACAGAGATAAATCATGGACTTGATCAGCACTATCACCCATCCCGATCCCTACCGGCATTGCTATGCCGGGCTACGGGCCGGATCCGGCCTGGCCTACGACGCCGGGCTCGGGCTATGGATCGCCAGCAGCGCCGAGGCCGTGACGGCGGCCCTCGAACATCCGGCCTGCCGGGTGCGGCCCCTTTACGAACCAGTGCCGGCGGCGTTGGCGAACGGTCCCGCCGCAGCGCTGTTCGCGCGCCTGATGCGAATGAACGACGGCCCCCGCCACAGCTGCCCCCGCGCCACCATCGAGCCGGGCCTGCGGGCCATGGCCGGCATCGACCTGATGCTTGCCCTGGAACACCGGCGGCCACCGCTGGATACGCCGAGCGACGCCGCCGGAGTGCGCCGCTGGCAATTCCAGCTGCCAGTGGCGATGGTCGCCGGCTCGCTCGGCGTGGCGACAGCCCAGCAACCCGAGATCGCCCGGCGCACCGGCGAGCTGGTGGCCGGGCTGTCGCCCCTGGGCGATGCCTCCCAGCGCCAGGCCGCCCATCAGGCAGCGCATTACCTGGACCAGCAGATGCAGGCCCTGATGCAGGCCGATGCTCCCGGACCGCTGCTGCAAGCGATCCGGCAACAGCAAGGGAGCCTGGACCCGGCGGACCTGCGGGCCAACCTCGTGGGCTTGCTGGTCCAGGCCCATGACGCCTGTGCCGGGCTGTTCGGCAATGCCCTGCTGGCCTTGCTCGACCAACCGGCGCTGGCCCAGCGCCTGCGCCACGACCCGGCGCAGCTCGGTGCCTGGTTGCGCCAACAACAGAAGCTCGACCCACCGGTGCACAACACGCGGCGCTTCGTCGCCGAACCCTGCACCCTGGCCGGAGTAGCGCTGCAACCCGGCGACACGCTGCTGGTGCTGCTGGCTGCGGCCAACCACGACCCGGCCCTGCCCCCGGACCAGGACTTGAGTTTCGGCGCCGGCCGCCACCAGTGCCCCGGCCGGGACCTGGCGCTGAACATAGTCACCAGCCTGCTCCAGGCCCTGCTGGGCACGCCAGCCCTGGCCGAGCTGCGGCTACGCTGGCACTACCTACCGTCGCTCAATGGTCGGGTCCCGTGGTTCAACGATGCATCGCCGCCCCACTGAACCAGGCACCCTTGGCAGCGCCCCGGGCTTGCGGTAAAACCTGCGGCCCACGCGGTGCCCGGCACCCCGACCGATCCCGGAACAAGGAACGCCCATGCTGTTTGTAGTGATGCTGGGGGGCAAGCACCCCCAGGCGAAGATCGAGGTCCACGACGTCCAGTTCGTGGTGGCCGACTCCCTGGAAGCGGCCTACCCGCAACTGCGCGAGGGCTGGTTCGGCAGCCCCGCCGGCCTGCATATCGACTCATGGATGCAGGTCGATGGCGTCGAAGGCTACAAGCTCGAGCTCAGCCCCCTGGCCCCCGCGGCCGGTGCGCCCCGGCTGTTCTTCATCAACCTGGGCGGCTACGAGAGCGCCACCTTCGGCGAAGCCCATCGCTACTTGCTGCTGGTTGCCTCGGACAAGCAGCAAGCCAAGGCCAAGGCCAAGGCCAAGCAGCAGATGCTCGCCCATTGGCACAAGGCCCATACCGATGCTCTGCTGGATGTCGACGACTGCCTGCCGATCGACCTGTTGCAAGGACGCTACGTGCACCTGGTGCCAGGCCCGCACCGGGGCATAACGCAGCACAATGACTACATCATCCTCGGCTAGGCCGGTAGCGGCGGCCTAGGCTGGCGGCGCACCGGGCACCAGATAGTCCAGGGCCAGGTCGTCGATCGGCACCACCCGATCCAGCAGGTACTGGCGCAAGCAGGCAATCCGCTCCTGCTGGAGGCTGCCGCGCAACCACACCAGGTAGTAACCGTCTCCCGAGGCCACTGCCCGGGGGAACGGCAGCCCCACCCGACCACGCCGAATGTCCTCGGCCACCAGGTGCAGGTCGCCCACCGACAGCCCGTGCCCGGCCATGGCGGCGGAAATCGCCTGGTCCAGGGTGTCGAAGACCGTACCCCGGTCCAGCCGCAGCGCCTGTGCCAAGCCCTGCTCCGGCTGGGCCTGCAGCCAGCGGCGCCAGTCGCGGCGATCCGCCGAGGGGTGGATCAGCTCGGCCTGCGCCAGGCGCTCCAGGGTCCAGGCCGGCGCATCCGCAGGTTGCGGCGCACCGATGGGGATCAGCCACTCGTCGAACAGCTTGCAAGCCTCGACCCCGGCCCCGAAGTGGCCATTGCCCAGCAGGATCGCGCAGTCGTAGGGCTCGGCGTGCAAATCCGCATGATCGAAATCCATCCACACGCTGGCCAACTGCACCGGCAGCTCCGGGCAGTCGCCCTTGAATTGCTCCAGTACCCGCAGCAGCCAGCGCATGGTCAAGGTCGAAGGCGCTTTCAGGCGCAGCTGGCCGCTGTTGGCGCGCAGGGGCAGGCAGGCGTCCTCGATGATCCGAAAGCCGCTCTTGAGCTCCCGGGCCAGGCGCTGGCCGACGTCGGTCAGCACCAGCCGCGGCCCATGACGCTCGAACAGGCGGCAACCGAACTGGCTCTCCAGGGTACGGATATGCCGGCTGATGGCGCTCTGGGTCAGGGACAGCTCCTCCGCCGCACGGGTGAAGGAGCTGGAACGAGCGGCCACTTCGAACGCACGCAAGGCATAGAGCGGCGGCAGGGACTCGACCATCGGCGGGCACTCATCATGATAAAAAATCATAGTAGGTCATAGCTTTTTGCGTTTTTCAACGCCGGCAAAAGCCCCCAAGCTGCGCGCCTGTCAATTGCCGGGAGCCTGGTCCGTGGAGCTGAATCTGTCGTTGTTGCTGGTCTACATGCTGAGCGTGCTGATGCTGGTGGCGACCCCGGGACCGGTGGTGGCGCTGATCATCAATACCAGCATGAACGCCGGCCCGCGCCAGGCGCTGCTGACCGCCGTGGGCACCAACGCGGCCTCGCTGCTGCTGGCCCTGGTGGCGGTGCTGATGCTGACCACCGGCCTGTCCCTGGACCCGCGCCTGATCAGCTGGGTCAGCCTGCTGGGCTGCTGTTTCATCGGCTGGCTGGCGCTCCAGGGCCTGCGGGAAGCTGCTGCTGCGCCCGGCAGCGAACCTGAGGCCGCTAGCCCACGGCGCCGTGGCCAGGGCCTGGCGACCGGCTTCCTGGTGGGGATCGGCAACCCCAAGGACATCATCTTCTTCGTCTCGTTCTTTCCCCAGTTCATCCAGGTCGGGCGCTCCCTGCAGCACAGCGCCCTGCTGCTGACCCTGGTCTGGGCGCTGATCGACTTCGCCGTGCTGGGGGCCTACATCCTCGTCGCACGCCAAGGCTTCTCACTGAAGTACAAGCGCCTGGTCACCGGCTTGTCGAGCCTGGTACTGCTGGGCGTGGCACTGGTGGGGCTGGTCTATTCGGTGCTGGAGTTGCTGCGCCCGGCGGCCTGAGACGTCAGACGCTGCGCAGCTCCAGGGTCAGGTGCGCCAGCCCGGGCACCGGCGCCAGCCGCCCACGCAGGGCCTCGGCATTGAGGGACGCGCGGGCCACCACGCTGACGATCGCCGCCCGTGCCCCGGGGCCCACCTGCCACACATGCAGGTCGACGATATTGGCGTCTCCCGGCGCTTCCACCGAACGGCGGATCTGCTCGGCCACCTGCTCGTCGCTGGCATCGAGCAGCACCGCGGCGCTGGACTTGATCAAGGTGTAGGACCAGCGCGCGATCACCAGGGCGCCGACGATGCCCATCGCCGGATCGAGCCAGACCCACCCCAGGTAGCGCCCGGCCAGCAAGGCGACGATGGCCAGTACCGAGGTCAGGGCGTCGGCCAGGACGTGGACATAGGCCGAGTGCAGGTTGTTGTCACCATGGCCAGCGTGCTGCCTTTGATGTTCGTGATGTTCGTGATGTTCGTGATGATGCCCGTGGGCGTGGCCGTGATGTCCATGCCCGGCCCCCAGCAACCAGGCGCTGAGGATGTTCACCGCCAACCCCACCACTGCAATCAGCGTGGCTTCGGCAAAAGCCACGCTGGCCGGCTGGAACAAGCGCACCAGCGACTCACCGGCGATGCCCAGGGCTACCAGGCCAAGGATGATCGCCGAAGCGAAACCCGCCAGGTCACCGACCTTGCCGGTGCCGAAGCTGAAACGGCGATTGCCGGCATTGCGCCGGGCAAAGCCATAGGCCGCCGCCGCGATCCCCAGGGCCCCGGCATGGGTCGCCATATGCAGCCCGTCGGCCAGCAGCGCCATGGAACCGGTGAGATAACCGGCGAGGATTTCCCCCACCATCATCACCACCGTCAGCACCACCACCCACAAGGTGCGCCGGGCATTGGCATCGTGATCGGCACCGAGGAACTGGTGCTCATGGGCCAGGCTCGCGGCCTGTTGCGACAGGTTCATCATGGGCTCCTACTTGGAATAACGGCGAATGGCTTGCAGCAGTTCATCCACACCCTTGGCCCGCTCGGCATCGCTGAGCTCGGGGTGAGCCACATGTTCCAGGGCATGGGCCTGGATGATCTCGTCCAGCAAACCGTTCATTGCGCCGCGGCTGGCGGCCACCAGATGCAGGGTCGTGGCGCATTCGGCACCGTCCTGCAGGGCCCGTTCGATGGCCTGGACCTGCCCGAGAATGCGCCGGACGCGCTTGAGCAACTGCTCCTTGCGCTCATGAGTGTGCGACATACCTATACCCCCTATACCTATATGGCGAGCATGCTGCGCCCGGATCGGCCGTTGCGCAAGTCGCTATCGCCGCAAACCTTTGCGCTCCCGGGAGACCGCCGACCAGCGGCATGGCCCGGCAGAAAAAGCTGCTGTTCGTCACACTGCGTGGATTAACATAGCCAAGTGCCATCCCTTCTCCAGGATCCTCTCTTCCATGTTGCCCAGCATCCGATGATTGCCGTCTGGTCACTGCTCTGCCTGACCTCGCTGCTGGCCCTGCTGGTGCTCTGGCTGTTGCGCCGCGAGCGGTCGGCCCAGGCCCAGCTGCGGGCCTACCGGGAACTCAGCCAAGGCCGGCCCGACACCGTCGAACGCTTCGAGCGCAGCCAGTACTTCGCACGGATCGGCACCTGGGACTGGGAGGTCGATACCCAGCACCTGTACTGGTCGGAAGCCATCTACGACATGTTCGGTTTCAAGGTCGGCGAAGTGGTGCCCTCCTACGAACTGTTCTGCTCTTGCGTGCACCCAGAGGACCGCGAGCGGGTGCGCGCCGGCGAGCTCCATTGCCTGCGCACCGGCGACAACCACGATGAGCAATACCGGGTGATCTGGCCCGACGGCAGCATCCACTGGCTGCGCGAGACCGGCAACGTGGTGCGTAACGGGCACAACGCCACGGTGAAGATGATGGGGGTGGTACGCGATATCACCGACGAGAAGGTTTCCACTCGCCAGTTGCAGCGCCTGGCGCACTTCGATCCACTGACCGGCCTGCCTAACCGCCTGATGCTCGAACAGCGCCTGTCACGAGCCCTGGAACAGGCGCGCCTGGACCAGACCCGGGTGGCCCTGGTGTTCGTCGACCTCAATGGCTTCAAGGCGATCAACGACCAGTACGGCCATGCCATCGGCGACCGCGTACTGAGCGTCACCGCCCAGCGCCTGCAGGGCGTGCTACGCAGCAGCGATACCGTGGCCCGGATCGGCGGCGACGAATTCGTGGTGATTCTCGAAGGCTTGTCGCCGGCGCTGGACCTGGCCGAGGAAGCCGGGCGCATTGGCGAGAAGATCTTCAGCCAGCTGGCGCCGCCGGTGGAGGTCGACGACCGCCGGCACAGCGTGGGCAGCAGCCTGGGGGTCGCGGTGTTTCCCGACCACGGGGCACGCATGGACCAACTGCTGCACGTCGCCGACCTGGCGATGTACGAGGCCAAGCGCAGCGGCAACAACCAGTACCGCCTGGGCCAGTGAAGCCGCGGCTCAGCGCCGCAGCAGGCGTTCACCCAGATAGGCCAGGGCTCGCTGGAACAGCGGATGCCATTGCTCCGATGGCGCCTCGGCCAGGGGATGCCAGAAGAAGCTGAACTCATGGCCGCCGTCATCGCCACAACGGTGGCTCCAGGATTCGGCCAGCGCCTGGATCACCCGGCATTCATGGAAGGCCCAGACCTGGCCGGGGAATCCGGAATGCCAGATGCCCAGCGGGCGCACCGCGATGCCCTGGACCCCAGCCTCCTCCGCCAGCTCGCGGACCGCCGCCGCGGCCGCCGCCTCACCCGCCTCGATGCTGCCCTTGACCAGTTGCAGGCCAGCCAATGGGTGCCGAAAAGCCAGGATTTCCAGGCCTGCGCCCTGGCGCAACACCACGGGGCAGGCCTTGTTCGCCTGCATGTTCACGCTCCCTGGCTCAGTCGTCGCGGGTCAGCACTTCCAGCAGTTCGATCTCGAACACCAGGTTGGCGTTGGCCGGGATCGAGCCCACGGCACGCTCGCCATACCCCAGGTGCGCCGGCACCAGCAGCTTGCGCTTGCCGCCCACCTGCATGCCCATCAGGCCCTGGTCCCAGCCCTTGATCACCCGCCCGGTGCCGATCACGCACTGGAACGGCTTGCCGCGATCATAGGAAGAATCGAAGCTGCTGCCGTCCTCCAGGAATCCGCGGTACTGGGTGGTGATCAAGGCGCCCTTGACCACGGCCTTGCCGTCGCCCAGCTGGATATCGATCACCTGCAACTCATCGCTCATGCGTGTTCATCCTTCAACCATCGCCCCGATGCGGGGCTGCGGGCGGCTTTTTCGCAGAATTGCCCGGGCTTGGCAATCACTGGGCTTGTCGCCGGATAACGGTGGCGGTCTCGTTGAAGATGCCAGCCAGTGCCGCGTCGAGTTCATCCGGCACCAGCAACCCGGTGTCCCAGCGTATTTCCAGGCTCGGCAGGGAACGACACCAGGCCACCGCCTGGGAGAAGTGCAGGGTCAGTTGGCCCGGCGCCAGCAGCAGCTGCTCGATACCGCCGTAGCCGGATACACCCTGGCCCCCAAGCTCCACATGGTAGGTAGCCATGCCCAGTGCCTCGTCCTGCTCGTCGAATTCCTCGGCACGCTGCAACAGCAGGTAATGCGTGGGCTGCGCAGGGTCGTCGGCCAGGCCGAGGATATGCACCCCGTCTTCGGTATAGGCGCTATAGGTGTTGGCGTGAAATTCCAGGTTCATCCTTTGCTTTCCTTGTGCATTCGGTCTGGCCGTCACTGACGCAGCAATCCGTGTTCATAGTCCAGCCAGCCCTGCTCGCCGAGTTCCTGCAAATAATCCAGTACCTGGTCCAGGGATGCCTCGGCCGGCACGTTGAGTGCGTAGAACCAGCGATGCAGCCCTTCCCAGCTGCAACCCAGCGCCACCAAGTGCTGCAGGACCTGTTGCGCCTCGTCGTGGCCCGGTTCGTGGAACACCAGGCGCAGGGTGCTGTTGGTGCTTGCGCGGATCACCCGCTCGAACCATTTCAGGCCGTCATCCGCCACCCGTACCTGTACCTCGTCGCCCCAGCACAGCTCGCGGGAATAGAAGGGAATGTTGTCGATCCGGTAGTGCCCGCAAGACTGGAGCCGGGCCCAGACGCCTTCGCTGGCAACCGGCGGGTAGTCGTCGACCACCGTCAGCCGGAGCATGATCTTGTCCATCGCCAGTCCCTAGTTGTGCGAAATGGGAGCGCTTTTTCGCAGAATTGCCCGGACCTGGCAACCATCGGCCGCAAGTATTCCGTTACCATGGCCGCCCCCACGCCCCACCTCGATAAGGACATCCATGGCCACCGCCGATATCGTCACCCTGGCGCTGCTCGCCCTGCTGGCGCTGTACCTGTTCAGCCTCTACAACCGCCTGACGATCCGCCGCACCCGCCTGCGCAACGCCTTTGCCCAGATCGAAGTGCAGCTCAAGCGCCGCTATGACCTGATTCCCAACCTGCTGGAAACCGTCAAGGGCTATCTGCAGCACGAACACACCACCCTCACCGCCCTGGCCCAGGCCCGCAACACCGCCCGGGACAGCCTGCAGGCAGCGGCCGCCGAGCCTGGCGACCGCGAGAAGATCCTGCGCCTGGGCCAGGACCAGGGCGCCCTGGACCAGGCCCTGGGCCACCTGCACCTGAACCTGGAGGCCTATCCGCAACTCCAGGGCTCGCAGAACATGGCGCAGTTGAGCGAGGAGCTCACCAGCACCGAGAACAAAGTGGCGTTCGCCCGCCAGGCCTTCAACGATGCGGTGACCGACTACAACCTGTGCAAGCAGCAGGTGCCGGCGCTGTTCTTCGCCCGCTTGCTGGGTCATCGCAGCGACGCCACCCTGTTGCAATTCAGCGACAGCGCGCTGATTCAAGACGCCACCCGGATCGCCTTCCAGTAAAGCGGCCCCTACCCTGCGGATGTTTGCATGAAATTCTTTCAACACCAGGCCCAGGCCCGGCGCCGCACCCTCAAGCTGCTGTCGTTGATGGCCTTGGCGGTGGCCAGCCTGACCGCCCTCAGCAGCCTTGGCCTTGGCTGGCTGTGGCGCGAGCTGAACCAGGAATCCGGGCAGCCCAAGGTACTGAACTGGCCCCTGGTCGCAGTGGTGGCCGCCCTTATCGTCCTGGTGGTGCTGCTGGGCAGTTGGTACAAGACCTGGCGCCTGCGCGCCGGCGGCAAGGTCATCGCCGAGCACCTGGGCGGACGCCTGGTCAACGGCGCGGCGCGCAACAGCGATGAACAGCGGCTGCTGAACATCGTCGAGGAAATGGCCCTGGCTTCGGGCACCACGATGCCTGCGGTGTATGTACTGCCCGAAGAGGCGATCAACGCCTTCGCCGCCGGTCTCGACCCGCACCAAGCGGTGCTGGGGGTGACCCGGGGCGCCCTCTCCCGGCTTGAGCGCGATGAGCTGCAAGGCATGGTCGCCCACGAATTCAGCCACATCCACAACGGCGACATGCGCCTCAACACCCGGCTGCTGGCGGTGATCCACGGGCTGCTGCTGTTCAGCCTGGCGGGCGTGCTGGTGCTGCGCCAGGCCGAACGCGAGCACCTGGCCAGCGACCGCCACCGCTTCATCTGGCAGATCGTCTTCGCCGTGCTCGGCCTGGCCCTGCTGATCCTGGGCTCGCTCGGCACCCTGCTGGGCAACCTGATCAAGGCCGCCATCGGCCGCCAGCGCGAATTCCTCGCCGACGCCTCGGCCGTGCAGTTCACCCGCAATCCCCAGGGCCTGAGCGGGGCGCTGAAGAAAATCGGCTGCTGCACCGCCGGCTCGCGCCTGAAGGCCTTCAACGCCGCGCAATACAGCCACATGTATTTCCACCAGGGCGTGCAGTCGCGCCTGAACCGGCTGTTCGCCACCCACCCGCCGCTGGCCGAGCGCATACGGCGCCTGGATCCACAGTGGGATGGGCGCTTCAAGCCGCTGTAAATGCGCTACCAGAGGGCAATGTCGTAAGTGATGTAGAGGCGGTTGCTGTCGCGCCCACGTGAGTAGTCGGAGCGATACACGTAATTGCGCAGCTTCACTCCCAGCCCTTTGAACGAGCCCTGCTGGAGCGCATAGGCCAGTTCGCTGTCGCGCTCCCACTCATCGACGCGGGTGCCGGACTTGCCGTCATTGCCGCTCAGGTAGCGGGAGCTGAAGGTCAGGCCGGGAACACCCAGGCTGGCGAAGTTGTAGCCATAGCCGAGCATCCAGGTCCTCTCGCCCTCCTCGATGAACTTGCCGATCCCGGCATTACTGAAGGAGTAGACCGTGGCGCCGCTGATATACGGCAAGCCGGCATCGCCACTGAGGCGCTGGTAGCCGCCGCCAAGGGAATGCCCGGCGATCGCGTAGGTCAGCTGGCCGCTGAACAGGCGGTTGGCGATCTTGCCGTCGAACGCCGCGCCTGAATCGGCGCTGCGAAAGTAGCGCAGGTCGCTGGTCAAGGTCCCCTGCCCCAGCGCCAGCTCATGTTGCAGGCCGACAAAGTCCTGCCGATAGAAGTTCTCGAGTTCGCCATGGAAATAGCTCAGGCGCAGGGTCTTGCTCCATTGGTATTCGGCCCCGCCATAGCGGAAGTCCCCGGACTGGCCGCCGCTGTAGCCGTCGGGCACCAGCCCCACGCTGTCGGTGGAGTCGCGCAGTTTGAAGCGCTGCAGATAGCCGCCGGTCAAGCTCAGGCCGTCGATATCGGTGCTGGTGAGCTGGGTGCCGTGGTAGGTCTGCGGCAACAGCCGGGCATCGTTGTAGACCAGCAACGGGGTCTTGGGCAGCAGGGTGCCGTACTTGAGCGTGGTCTTGGCCAGCCGCACCTTGGCCGTGGCGCCGGCACTGGCGAATTCGCCTGCGGCGCGCCCATCGTCGTGCACCGGCAGCAGCCCCGTGCCACTGCGGCCCTTGCCGGAATCGAGGCGCACGCCCCACAGCCCCAGGGCATCGATCCCGAACCCCAGGGTGCCGGGGGTGAATCCGGACTGATAATCGAGCAGCAACCCATGGGCCCATTCGGTGCGCTCGCTCTTGGCCGTGCGCGCAGCCTTGGCGCTGAGGCCGTGTTCGTCGCGGAAGTTTTCGTTGAAATAGACGTTGCGCAATTGCAGCTTGAGGCTGCTGTCGTCGATCAAACCCGCGGCCTGGACCAGGCTCAGGGGCAACAGGCTCAGGCCGGGAACAAGCATTACGCGGATCAGCAAATGGCTCATGTCGTACTTCTCGTTGTTGTTATTCAAGGCGCAGGTCGCCAGACGCCCCGCCAGCAGGCGCGCCAGACAACGAAAGTGGGCTTTGAACGAGTCAGGCGAACAAGGTCAGGGCGCCGGTCAACAAGGCCAGGGCCATGATCACCAGCGAAGTCAGCACCGCCCACTTCACCGTGGCTTTCTGGAAGTCGCCGATGTCGCGATCCACCATGCCCACCAGCAGCAAGGTCGAGGCCACCAGCGGACTCATCAGGTGCACCGGCTGGCCGAGGATCGAGGCGCGGGCGATTTCCAGGGGAGAAATGCCATAAGCCGCCGCCGCGTTGGCCAGGATCGGCACCACGCCGAAGTAGTAGGCATCGTTGGACAGGACAAAGGTCAGCGGCATGCTGGTAACCGCTACCACCAGCGGAAACAGATGACCCCAAGACGGCGGGATCCAGTCCACCAATGCCTGGGCCAGGGCATCGACCATTCGGGTACCGGAAAAGATCCCGGCGAAGATCCCGGCGGCAAATACCAACAAGACCACGGTCATTGCATTGCCTGAGTGGGCAAGAATGCGTTCTTTTTGAATATCCAGCCGAGGGTAATTGATCATCAACGCCAGGACGAAACCGAGCAGGAACAACACCGCGGAGTGCATCAGGCCCGACACCAGCGCCGCCATGACGGCCACAACCAGCAGCAGATTGACGTAGGCCAGCTTCGGCCGCTTGTACGGCGTGTCTTCGAGAATCGCCTCGATGTAGCAGTTACCGCCCCCACTTTGCAGATGGACGTTGCCGATGCGCTTGCGCTCGGCCCGTCCCAGCAGGTAGGCAGTGAAGACTACCCAGGCCGCGCCACCGATCATGGTCGGCAGCAACGGCACGAAATACTCGCCGGCATCCAGGCCCAGCGCCGCGATGGCACGTGTCGCAGGACCTCCCCAGGGAGTCATGCCGCTCATGATGCTCAACGACAGCATGGAAATGGTGGCGAGGATCATCGGGTTCATGCCGATGCGCTTGTACAACGGCAGCATCGCCGCGCAGGTGATCATGTAGGTGGTAGTACCATCGCCATCCAGGGCCACCACCAGCGACAGCAAGGCGGTGCCCATGGCGATCTTGGTCGGATCGCCGTTGACCTGCTTGAGAATCCTGCGAATCAATGGGTCGAACAATCCGGAATCGATCATCAGGCCGAAAAACAGAATGGCGAACAGCAGCAGCGCTGCCGACGGAGCGACCATTTTCAGACCGTCGAGCATCATCTTGCCGGTACTGTCCGCAAACCCGCCGAGCAGCGCAAAGACAACCGGTACCACCGTCAGGGCGACGATGGGCGACAGGCGTTTGGTCATGATCAGGAAGGTGAAAACCACCACCATGGCGAGGCCGAGTAACGCGAGCATAAGTCGATTCTCTTGTTTTTATGGTGAGCATGGCCGGCATGCAGGCGCACGGCCGCCGTGGCGCCGGGCAACCATTCGGGGACCCGGCACAAACTCTTGAACAGATGCATTGGGGGACAGCGCAACCGTGGTGCTGATCAGACCGAACTGGGGCGCCAGTAAGGTTTTCCGGTTTTCATCGGGATGGGAATTCGCCGTCCGGCATGCGCGGCACGGCCTGACGACCGGCCCGCAGCAAACGGATCCTCAGGTGGAGCGATTCGACATGGTTCATGGCATCACCTGTTCTTGGAATTGTTCTGGTGCGAAGCGCACCAGCGACAGCCTTGGCTAGCCGTCCAACGATTGTGAAGCCGGTACATAGACATAACCGGAGAACAATCGCCGGGCGGTACGAACCACCGAGGCACGAAGGATTCCCTGGGGAGCTTCGGGGTAGGACAACAGCACATCGATACCTCCGCTGGGGTGCTCGATACGGACCTTTTGCAAGGGCGGCTCACTGACTCCGCCCAAGATCTCGGCCACGACACTACCAGCCGTGACACAAGCGGTAGCCAGGCCGATGGCGCCGGTGATAGCCAGGGCCCGATGGCAGTTGTGGGGCATGAAATAGCGCACCGCCAGGGTGCCCCCGGCCTGGGCCCGGGACACCAGCACCGGCTTGGGAATCACCTTGTCACTCACATCCCCCAGGCCCATGGCTACCCCGGCATGCAGGCGCAGGCTTTCCAGGCGCTGCAAGAATTGCGGGTCGGCATCCAGTTGCGCCGGACTTTCATCACCGCGCTTGCCCAACTGGGCGGCTGGCACCAGTACCATCGGCATTGCCATGTCGATACATGTCACAGTCAGCCCGTCGATCAGGTCCTGGGGCTGGCCGGTGGGAAACAACTGGCCAGTCTTGCTGCCGGCAGCATCGAGAAATGTCAGGGCCACTGGTGCCGCACGGCCCGGCACGCCGTCGATGGCGGTATCGCCTTCATAACTGACCTGGCCATCGGGCGTCTGCACCTGGGCAATAACGAGAATGCCGGTGTTGAGATTGCGAATCCGCACCTGAGTCACAGCGCCCATGGCCCTGACCAGTCCTTGCTCTATCGCGAAGGGTCCAACGGCGCACAGCATGTTGCCGCAGTTGGGCGCGGTATCTACCCGCCGCTGAGACACCATGACCTGGACGAACAGGTAATCGACATCGGCCTCCGGGTGCAACGATGGGCTGACGATCGCCACCTTGCTGGTCTGTGGGCTGCCACCGCCGATACCATCGATTTCCAACTCGTGACCGGACCCCATCAGGTCGAGCAATAGTTCATCACGTTCAGCAATGGCCAGGGGCAGATCCCTGGCCAGGAAAACCGGCCCTTTGGAAGTGCCGCCGCGCATCAATACACAAGGAATTTTCTGCATGAATACTGACTCTTGTTGATCAATCAAGGAAATTAATGTCCTTGAAGCAAGAGTGTCAGGATTCAAATAGTGTTTCCAATGCAAATATCAGAGCTATTATTGCGATAAACGCATCAATTAAATAATGTGCATCACTACATTCCCTAGCCCCCATCTTGAGAGAACCTCATGGAATATGAGCTCCAGGACATAAGATCCTTCGTGAAAATCGCCGAACTTGGAAGTTTTCATGAGGCGGCCGATGCCTTGCACCTGTCACAGCCAGCCCTGAGCCGACGCATGAAAAAACTCGAAGAAGGCCTGGGCACCGCTCTCCTCGACCGCACCACCCGTAAAGTCAGCCTGACCAGCGTTGGCCGTGACTTCTTGCCCAAAGCCAGGCGCTTGCTGGATGACTTCGACGACTCGATCCTCAACATTCGCGAATTGGCGCAGCGACAAATCGGCCAGGTGACCCTGGCCTGCATCCCCACGGCAGCCTTCTACTTCCTGCCGTCGGTCATCCGCCTGTATAACCAGCGCTATCCGAAAATCCGTATCCGCCTGCTCGATCTCAGCGCCAACGATGGCCTGGAATCGGTGTTGCGAGGCGAGGTGGACTTCGGCATCAACATGATGAGCGGCCAGCATCCCGACATCGAGTTCGTGCCCCTGGTCAACGAACCCTTCGTGCTAGCTTGCCGGCGCGACCATGAGCTGGCCGGACGCAGCTCGGTAAGGTGGGCCGAACTCAGCGATCATCGCCTGATCGGAGTCGGGCGCATGAGCGGTAATCGCATGTTGCTGGATCATGCTTTGTCCGGATTGAGCTGGCGTCCGCAGTGGTTCTATGAGGTGCAGCATCTGTCCACCTCCCTGGGACTGGTGGAAGCCGGCCTGGGGATTTCGGCAATGCCAAGCCTGGCCATGCCGGCCGCCGACCACCCCACGCTGGTGAGCATTCCCCTGACCGATCCCGTGGTCAATCGTACCTTGGGGCTGGTTTACCGACGTGGCGCGTCGCTATCGCCGGCAGCGGAAAAATTCGTCTCGATCCTGCGCGAACAATGGCCTCACTGACCCAGGAGCAAGCGCTATCCATGCCACACGGCACTTGGGCAGACGTGCCTTGACGGCAGCACCGCCAGTCTCAGAACATCCACGCCGTTTTTGTTCAAGCGCTGCCAGGCGACATCCCAGCGCCCCGTTCTACCAGGAGTCCCCCCGATGCCCCATGAAGGCAACCTGCTACAAGCCGCCGTCGTGTTTCTCTGCGCCGCGGTCGTCACCGTGCCCCTGGCCAAGCGCCTGCAACTGGGGGCCGTGCTCGGCTACCTGCTGGCCGGGGTGCTGATCGGCCCGTCGGTGCTGGGCCTGATCGGCAATCCCCAGAGCGTCAGCCACATCTCCGAGCTGGGGGTGGTGCTGTTGCTGTTCATCATCGGCCTGGAGCTGTCGCCGCGACGCCTGTGGGTGATGCGCAAGGCGGTTTTCGGGGTCGGCCTGGCCCAGGTGCTGCTGACCGGGGTAGTGATCGGCAGCGTGGCGCTGTTCCTCTTCGGCCAGACGCTCAACAGCGCGGTGGTGCTGGGCCTGGGCCTGGCCCTGTCGTCCACCGCCTTCGGCCTGCAGAGCCTGGCCGAACGCAAGGAACTGACCAGCCCCCACGGGCGCCTGGCGTTCGCCATCCTGCTGTTCCAGGACATCGCCGCGATCCCGCTGATCGCCATGGTGCCGGTGCTGGCCGGTGTCGATCACCACACCAGCAGCGCCGAGGACCTGCGCCATGGCTTGCAGGTACTGGGCAGCATCGCCGTGGTGGTGGTCGGTGGCCGCTACCTGCTGCGCCCGGTGTTTCGCATCGTGGCCAAGACCCGCTTGCCGGAGGTCTCCACCGCCACCGCATTGCTGGTGGTGATCGGTACCGCCTGGCTGATGGACCTGGTGGGCGTGTCCATGGCCCTGGGCGCCTTCCTCGCCGGCCTGCTGCTGGCCGACTCGGAATACCGGCATGAGCTGGAAGCCCAGATCGAACCCTTCAAGGGCCTGCTGCTGGGCCTGTTCTTCATCAGCGTCGGCATGGGTGCCAACCTCAGCCTGCTGCTCAGCGCGCCCTTGGCCGTGCTGGGCCTGACCCTGCTGCTGATCGGCCTGAAGCTGCCGCTGCTGTTCGTGGTCGGGCGCCTGGCCGGTGGCCTGGACCGCGAGCATGCGATCCGCCTCGGGGTGGTGCTGGCGGCGGGCGGTGAGTTCGCCTTCGTGGTGTTCAAGATCGGCCGCGACCAGGGCCTGTTCGACGCGCGCCTGCACGACCTGCTGGTGCTGACCATCACCCTGTCCATGGCCCTGACCCCACTGTTGTTGCTGGCCTGTTCGCGCCTGCTCAAGCCCAAGCCGAAACCCGTGGAGATGCCCGCCGAATACCGCCGGATCGACTCCGACCAACCGCGGGTGGTGATCGCCGGCATGGGTCGTATGGGCCAGATCGTGGCGCGTATCCTGCGGGCGCAGAAGGTGCCGTTCGTGGCCCTGGACACCTCGGTGGAGACCATCGAGCTGATCCGCAGCTTCGGCGGCGGCATCCCGGTGTTCTATGGCGACCCGTTGCGGCCGGAAATCCTCAGCGCTGCCAAGGTCGGCCAGGCGGAGTTCTTCGTCATCGCCACCGACGACCCGGACACCAACATCAAGACCGCCGAGCAGGTGCGCAAGCTCTATCCGCACCTGAAAGTCATCGCCCGCGCACGTAACCGCCAGCACGTGCACCGCCTGGTGGACCTGGGCGCCCAGGCCGTGCGGGAAACCTACTACTCGAGCCTGGAGATGAGCCGCCGGACCCTGATCGGTCTCGGGCTCAGCCAGGTCCAGGCCGACTCGCGGATCCAGCGCTTCACCCAGCACGACCAGCAATTGCTGGCCGCCCAGCATGAGGTGTACGACGACGAGGCCAAGGTCATGCAGACCGCCCAGGAAGCCCGTGCCGAACTGGCCCGCCTGTTCGAGGCCGACGAAGAGGACGAACGCCTGGAAGAGAACCTGCTACCGCCGATGCGCTGAAGCACTCTCCTGACAGATTCTGTCAGCCGCCCGGTCTAGATTGGGCGGCCTCCCTCCCCTGACAGGAAACCTCGATGAGCGACGCTGCCCCTGCCCTCAAGGAAATCTTCAACCAGCGACGCCTGGTGCATATCGCCGACGCCATGCGCGAGGTGTATCCGGCGTTCGACCACCCGGGCTTTCTCAAGCGCGCCAGCCAGGGCCTGGCCGAGCTCTCGGTGATGCAGCGCCTGGCGCGGGTCAGCGACAGCCTGCACCAGGTGCTGCCCGGGCCCTACGAACACAGCCTGGAACTGCTGTATGCCCTGGCGCCACGGCTCGACAGCCGCTTCGTCTGCATGTTCCTGCCGCACTTCGTGGCCAGCCATGGCACCCATGACTTCGCCCGTTCCATGGCGGCGCTGAAGTTCTTCACCGGTTTTGGCTCCTCGGAGTTCGCCGTGCGCCCGTTCCTGGTCAACCAGCAGGCGGCGACCCTGGAGCATATGTACGACTGGTCGCGCGATCCGGACGAACATGTGCGCCGCCTGGCCAGCGAAGGCAGCCGCCCGCGCCTGCCCTGGTCATTCCGCCTGGAACGCCTGCAGGCCGAACCTGGGCTGGCGGCGCCGATCCTCGAGCGACTGCGCAACGACCCCAGCCTGTATGTGCGCAAGTCGGTGGCCAACCACCTCAACGACATCACCAAGGACCACCCGCAGTGGGTGCTGCAACGCCTGCAAGACTGGCCGCTGGAGCAACCGCATACGGCCTGGATCGTCCGCCATGGCCTGCGCAGCCTGATCAAGCAGGGCGAGCGCCAGGCCCTGGCATTGATCGGCGCCGGGGCCCGGGCCGAGGTCCAGGTAAAGCACTTCACCGTCACGCCTGCGGCCTTGCGCCTGGGCGAGCGCCTGGAGCTGGCGCTGGAACTGGTTTCCGGCAGCTCGCAGCCCCAGCGCCTGGTGGTGGACTACGCCATCGACTACATCAAGGCCTCGGGCGCCACCAGTACCAAGGTGTTCAAGCTCAAGACCTTCACCCTGCCCGGCCAGGCGCGCCAGGCACTGGCCCGCCAACAGCAGATCCGTGAATTCACCACCCGCCGGCACTACCCCGGGCGCCACCTGGTGCACCTGTTGGTCAACGGCGAACGGCTGGCCAGCGCGCACTTCGACCTGCTGCCCTGAGCCCCTCTCAATCCACACAAGGAAGACCTCGTGGCAATCATCAACAGGTGGGCCAAGTCCATCGCCAAGGTGCTGGAAAGCAGCTTTGCGGTGAGCAGCAGCATCGCCGACCACAAGACCATCCTGGGCGACGCCCGGGAGAGTTTCATCAGGGATGTGCTGCAACGCTTCCTGCCGCGCAATATCAGCATCGGCTCGGGGCAGATCGTCGATGCCGAGGGCGGGATCTCCAAGCAGATCGACCTGATCATCTACCGCAACGACTTTCCCATCCTGCGCACCTTCGGCTCGGCCGACGTGTACCTGATCGAAGGCGTGGTGGCCACGGTGGAGGTCAAGTCGCAGCTCAACGAAACGCAGTTGTTCCAGGCCCTGGAGAACGGCAAGTCGGTGCGCAACCTCAAGGTGTCGATCACCCGGGAATCCATGGACCATTACAGCCAGTTCATGTACCGCAAACCCTTCGCCGACCTGCCCCCGGCGCAATCCTTCTCGGTCCGCGACCAGTTGCTGCCGCCAACCTACATCTATGGCTACAACGGCTATACCGCCGGCAGCCTGGACAAGCTGCGCCAGAGCCTCAACACCTGGCACCGCGAGCCCCTGGCCCAGGGCGAGCAGGACGTGATCCTGATGCCGGAGGTGATCGCCACCCAGGGCTGCGTGACCCTGAAGAACCTCAACAACATCCTGGGCCTGCCCCGGGTTGCCGGCGAAGAGCTGGAGGCCTGCCGCCAGGCCTTCAACCGGGTGCTTGGATTCAACCTGGACAAACGCGAGTTCCTCGGCTATTTCCGCGAGCGTGACGACCAGGGCTTCGACTACGGGATCGGCCTGAAAACCTGCGATTCGCCCCTGCAGTTCCTGATCTCCAGCCTGCTGCAGACCCTCACCAGCCGGGTCGGTCATCCGCAGTTGGGCAGCACCGCGATCCAGTACGACCTGGGCCGTTATCACTTGAGCGAAGAGATGGAAGGTGGCTGGTCGGGCGCCGCAGTGAACCTTACGCGCATCAGCGACCCACGGCTGGACTTCGCCCGGGCCAACGGCTTCTGAAACCTGCGTTGCGGCCACATGCAACTCGGCCGCAGCGCGCCGGGCTTCAGTCCTTGGCGGTCGTGGCCGGCAACGCTATCAGGTGGTCGTCGCAGCCAAAGCCCACCACGTGCTCGCTGCCCCAGGACACCTCCACCACCGCAATGCACGGGTCATAAGACTCGCCCACCAGGCTGCCATCGGCCTTGAACACCCGCAGGTAGCCACCGGTGGAGTAGCGCGAGCTGTCGCCATCGCCGGGCATGGTCATGGTCGGAATCCAGGCGCGCCAGCTGAACAGCCGGTACTTCTGGTAGTAGAAGGCCCGGTCGTCACTGTAGTAGCGGTCCTGGTAGGGCGTGCCGTAGTAGAACCAGCCATAACCCTTGTACGCCAGGAATACGGCCAGTACCGCGCCGAGCAGGCGTTTGCTGTGTTTCATCGAGGTCTTTCCTTGTACCGAGGAGAACTTCAGGGCTGGGTCACGCCGAGCATCCGCAGGCAGGCCTGGACGATGGCCTCGGCCAGGGCCTGGCCATCTTCCTGGCGGGCGGCGATCACGTCATCGGTGGCGCCGTGCACCCCGGCATAGATCAGCGAGGCGATCACCGTCGGCTGTTCCAGGGGCCAGCGACCGGCCTGCCGCCCTCCTTCGAGGATGCCCTGCAACTGCTGCAGGATCGCATTGCGCTCCGGGTTGCCGCGCCCATGGTGGTGATGGTTGGGGTAGACGATGTCGTGCAGGCGGTAGGTGGCCAGGTAGGCCTGGACGCTGGCGCGGATCCAGCTACTGACCTTCGCCACCCAGTCATCCTCGGCGCAGGCCGCCACCGCCTGCTCCAGGCAATCGAGGAAGTCCCGGGTGTAGCGTTCGCCCAGGGCCGCCAGCATGTCGTTCTTGGATTGGAAGTAGTGATAGAAGGTGCCCTTGGCCACCCCGGCGCGCTCGACGATCTGGCTGATGGTGGTGGCCTCCACTCCCTGTTCCAGGAACAGGCTGCGGGCGGCGCCCATCAATTCTTCCAGGCGCACTTCGGCGGGTTTGGTCCGCGGCTGCGGCAAGTCGCTGGCAGGTTCCTGGGCCTTGTGGCGTTTCACGATCATGAACGATTCCGGGCGGTGGCGAGGGCCGCCAGTCTAGGGCAATTGCCGGGCAAAAGAGAGTTGAGAATATTTATCATTTTCCATTGACCGACGGTCAGTCGAAACACTAACCTGAGTGCCTCGCCCCTCTCCAGCCCTCCACGGGAGATGTTTGATGGAACGCTATCGTCGCCCGGCCCTGGTGGCCGCCGCCTACCTCGGAACCTTCCTCGCCTCGCTGGACATCAGCATCGTCAACGTCGCCCTGCCGACCCTGCAACAGGCCCTGGCCACCGACCTGGCCGGCCTGCAATGGGTGGTCAACGCCTATGCCATCTGCCTCTCGGCCTTCATGCTCTCGGCCGGCCCCCTGGGCGACCGCTTCGGCCACAAGCGCTGCTGGCTGGCCGGAGTGTTGTTGTTCACCCTGGGTTCAGCGCTCTGTGCCCTGGCCCAGGAGCTCGGGTTGCTGCTGGCCGGGCGTGCGGTCCAGGGGCTGGCCGGGGCACTGCTGATTCCCGGGGCGATGCCGATCCTCAGCCACGCCTTCCCCGACCTGCGCCAGCGGGCCCATGTCATCGGCGGCTGGTCGGCGTTCAGTGCCCTGGCGCTGATCCTCGGCCCCTTGGTGGGCGGCCTGCTGCTGGAGTCCGTCGGCTGGCAGAGCATCTTCCTGATCAACCTGCCCATCGGCCTCCTCGCCCTGGCCCTCGGGTGCTGGGGAATCAGCGAGCGCAAGCACCCGCAGCACGCTGCCCTCGACCCGCTGGGCCAGGCCCTGAGCGTGTTGTGGCTGGCGGCCCTGACCTATGGCCTGATCCTCGCCGGCGAAGAAGGCTTCGCCAGCCAAGGCCCCCTGCTGACCTTGCTGGTGGCCGCCGCGGGGCTGCTGGCCTTCACCCTGGTGGAGCGGCGGGTGCAACGGCCGCTGCTACCCCTGGACCTGTTCCGCCAGCGCCCGTTCGCCGTGGCCAACCTGGCCTCGTTCATCCTCGGTTTTTCCAGCTACAGCAGCTTGTTCTTCTTCTCGATCTTCCTGCAGCAGATCCAGGGCTGGTCCGCTGCCGAGACCGGCCTGCGCATGCTGCCGCAATTCACCGTCACCGGCCTGGTAGCCATCGGCTTCGGGCGCATCAACCAGCATGTGCCCCTGTCCTGGCTGATGGTGGCCGGCTACGGCCTGGTTGGCCTGGCCATGACCGCCATGACCCTGTTCGACGCCCACACCCCCTACTGGCTGGTGGGCTCGTTGCTGGGGCTGCTGGGCCTGGGCATGGGCCTGGCATTGCCGGGCACCGGCCTGACGGTGATGGCCTGCGCCCCGCCGGAACGCGCCGGGATCGCCTCGGCCAGCATGAATGCCCTGCGCCAGACCGGCATGAGCATCGGCATCGCCCTGCTCGGCAGCCTGATGGGCGCCCGGGCCATCCAGGTGCTAGGCGAATCGGCTCGGGCCAGCGGCATGGCCAACGCCGGCGAACTGGCCCGCCAAGCGGTGACCGAACACCAGTTGCCACTAAACAACCCGCTGTTCGGCGAGCTGTACCGCACGGCCATGACCAGCGGTTTGCACCTGGCCATGCTGCTGGCGGGTGCCTCCAGCCTGCTGGCCATGGGCTTGCTGCTGGCTATTCGCCGACAGCCCCGCGCGAAACACGCGGAGCAGCCCGCAGGGCATGGCAACGCCCTGCCCCAAGGGGGCGAGAACAGGTGAACGATGCCCATTGTCCGGGGCTTTTCTCCTCGTCTAGTATGGTTGCCGGACCGCGCGTGCCACCTGGGAACGTGCCTTGCAGAACAATAAGAAAAACGCCATCGCCATGCCTGCATCCCGCCCCGTCGGCGCCTATGTGCGCCGCCTGAAGCTCAGCCCCTTGCTCGAGTACCTGCAAGAGCGGCAGCTGCGCCTGCCATCGCCCTGCCAGGCCCGGTGGCAAGGGCTCAAACCCGCGGACCATATTCCCCTGGATCAATACCTGGGCTTCTTCGAAGAAGCGGCCCGGACCCTGGACGACCCGCTGCTGGGCGCGCGCATCGGCCTCGCCAGCCGCTCACCGGTACTCTCGCCGCTGCGCGAGCTGTTCCTCAACGAAGCGACCCTGCACGGCGCACTGTTGGAGCTCAATCTCAGCACCACGGCCCTGCAGGGCGGCACCCGCACCCAACTGCGCATCGACGGCGAGCAGGTACAGATCAGCTACCAGTTACCCGCCTACCCGGCCAGGGCCTGCCGCCAGGATGTGGAGTTCAGCCTGGGCATGCTGATCCATGTCTTGCAGTTGCGCCTGGGACAGGACTGGCGGGCCCAGCGGATCGACCTCTGCCATGCACTGACGGCCAAGGACCGCGAGGCCCTGGGCGGGCTGCTGGATTGCCCGGTGCGGGATGCCGCGCCCAGCAACGGCATCGTCTTCGCCAGCCATTGGCTGGATCACAGGTGCCCCGGCCAGGGCTGCGATGCCGACGTCCTGCTGTTCTTTCGCGAGCACGTCCAGGGCCTGTGCGCCGAACAACACAGCGGCAGCTTCCATGAGCGGGTGCGGCGCCTGCTGGAACGGCAATTGGGCGAACAGCCGCCGTCCCTGGAGCGCATCGCGCGTCAGCTGTGCCTGTCGCCACGCAGCGTGCAGCGCAAGTTGGCCCTGGAACAGGTGGTGTTCTCCGAGCTGCTGGAGCAAGTGCGGCACAGCCTCGCCCTGGAACGCATGCGCCATCCCGGCACGCGGATCGACGAACTCGCCGACAGCCTGGGATACGCCGACAGCGCGGCGTTCTCCAAGGCTTTCAAACGCTGGACCGGGGTGCCGCCGCTGCGCTATCGGCGGCAGTTCCTCTAGCCGGCCCGGCTCTTCAGAGCGGCGAGATGCCTTCGGGATACGCCGTCTCGCTCAACAGCCGTACCTGCGCGCCGATGGGCACGTTGAACCAGGCCCCATCCACTTCGCCCAGGGCCATGCCGGTATTGCGCCAGGCCCTGGTGTCGAGGACGAAGACGATCGCCACATCCACCGCCTTCTCGCGAAAGCTCACCAGGTACAGCTGGTCGCGCAGCTTGAAGTAGCTGGCCTCGTCGCAATCGCAATCACCATGGCGCACGCCGCCATGGATCTGATAGGCGTACCAGCGACTGTTGAGATAGACATGCTCCACCGCCGTGTCCTGGCTGTAGAGATTGAGCACGCGCTTGCCGATCAGCTCGTCGCTGCGCTCGGGCGGTGCACCGGCCGGCCGGCCATCCAATCCGGCGTGATGCAGCGCCTGGCCGACGTTGGAGGCCAACCCGCGAGCCTTGCGCTCGGTATCCAGCCAGGAATGCACCAGCAAGGCCCGGGATCGCTGCTCGTCGATGATCACCACCAGGCTCTGGCGCTGCGCCGCCGGCAATGGCAGGTCGATGAAAAACAGCCCGGCACAGGCCTGCACCACGTTGGCTTGCCCGCCCCCCGCCGCCAGTGCCAACGGCAGGCCCTGCCAACGGGCCTCGCCCTGGTCATCGAACGCCAGCTCGCCCCGCTGCTCGGCGAACCCCAGGACGAAGCGCCGCCCGCGCAGCGCCGGGCTGTCGGGCAGGCGGTTGAGGCGCAACTGCGCGGCAAAGTCATCGAATCCGGGAAGCGCCTGTTCCAGCGGGTTCATGGCCGCACCTCCCGCTGCTCGCCAGCCAGGGCTTGCTGGATCAGCCGCTCGCTGAGCGTCCACAGTTGCCGGGCCTGGGCGACATCACGCACCCGGGGCATGACGCCCAGGTGATCCAGGGGATCGGCGTTGCTCAAGGCCACCTGGCAATCCTCCAGGTAGTAACCGCCACAGCCCTCCAATTGCGGATGCAGCAGGGCCCAGAGAATGCTCGCCGCACCCTCCTCGGTGCTCTTGCGCCGGGTCAACTGGCGCAGCCCGGGCTGGCGTTCGAGCAAGGGCACGAAGTCGGCGTCGGTCAGGTGATTGTGCAGGTTGGTCCCGGCCACCACTCCGGGGGCCACCGCCAGGGCGCGGATGCCCTCCTCGGCCAGGTGCTGGTCCAGGCCCACGGCGAACAGCACGTTGGCCGACTTCGACTGGCCATAGGCCGTCCAGCGATCGTAGGCCCGGTGCTCGAAGTTGGGATCGGCGAAATCGATGCCCGCCAGGCGATGGGCGCCCGAGGTCAGCAGCACCACCCGGGCAGCGGCCGCCTGGCGCAGTAACGGCAACAGCCGGGTGATCAACCGATGGTGGGCGATATGGTTGATGCCGAACTGGCGCTCCAGGCCATCGTCGGTACGAGCGAAATCGGTGGCCATGATCCCCGCACTGGCGATGACGCCGTCCAGGTGCGGCAACTGCTCCAGCAGCCTTGAGGCCAGCCGCTCGACGTCGCGCAATGACTCCAGGCGCACCGCCTCGAAGTGCAGCGACTGGCTGCCGGTGGCGGCCCGCAGCTCGGCCAGGGCGGCGTTGCCGCGTTCGGCGCTGCTGCCCAGCACCAGTACCCGGGCGCCACGGGCAGCGAGGCAGCGGGCGCATTCCTTGCCCAGCCCCGAAGTGCCGCCGGTCACCAGGTAGATCTTGCCGGAGAGGTCCAAGTCCCGGACCAGGTCCCAGGCTCGTGTATGGGTATCGAATGACATGTTGCTACTCCTTCCTTCATTGAATGAACAGGCTGGCGTCCAGCTCCAGGGCCGCACCGGGTGCCTCCAGGGCCTTGACCCAGAGCAGCGCCACGGACAGCTGCAACGTCGCCACGGGCCCCAGCTCACGCTGCAATTGATGGCTGAACGCTTCCAGCAAGGGCTGGCTCGCCGCGGGGCCGGCCTCGATGCCGGGACACTTGAGCAACACCTGCAAGGCCGCCGGCTGGCCACCGGTGTCGAGGCGCCTGGCCAGGGCCCCCGCCGCCTGCTCCACGCTCGCCAGCGACAAGCTGCCGGCCTCGCCGCACGCCAGGCTGAACCAGGTTGGCCGCGGGGCTTGCGGGCGCAAGGCCAGGCCATCGATCTCGATCTTGAAATCCTCCAGGACCATGCCGTGGCCACGTAGCACGCACAGTTGCAGCGCCTCGGCCACCCTGGCATCGGCCCGCTGGCGCACAGCCTGCGTTACCAACTGTCGGGCGTGCTGCGGGTCCTGGTCGGCGCGCAGGTACAGGGTCAGGCGGGCCAGGTCGGAGCAGTCGGCGTCCAGGGCCCGGAGGCTGTCCTGGATCTTGTCCAGGATCACCTCCACCTGCTCCGCCAGACCGGGACGGACCTGCAGGTTATCGGCGCTGAAGCCACGCTCCGGCGCCAGCAGTTCCAGGGCCTCGAAACCGGTGAGGAACACCTGGCCGCGATACTCCAGGGCCCGCGCCACATCCATCGGCAGGTCGTCGAACAGGGCCCGCCGTGCCGGCGTGGCATGCCTGGCGAATACCGCCTCGAGCGCCACCAGCGCCCCTTCCCGGGACAGGTGTGGCACCCGGAAAAGGGTGCCGACGCTGGGCTCCCGGACCAGCCCGGGGGCCAGGGCATGGCACTGGCGATGGAATGCCTGGATCGCCGCCAGCGGGTCCACGGCGCCATTGCGAATGGCGATGCTGTGCTTGAGCATCGCACCCAGGCTCAGCCCTCGTTCGGCCAGGGCTGCAGCCATGGTTTCGAGCAAGGCGGCAAGTTGCTGTTCCAGGTCACCGTCCACTGCCGCCTGTTGCCAGTTGCAGAAGATCAGGTCCTGGGTTTGCACAAGGTTCATCGGGACTCTCCTCAAGGGATCAGTGGCGCCAGCCCAGCAACGGGTCGAGGGCGAAGTTCAGGCCCAGGCCGAACAACCAGCCGCTGGCCGGACGCTGTTCGGCGAAGGGGTTCTGGAAGCGACTGGGTTGCAGCACGTAGTTGATGAAGGGGTCCAGGGTCACGCCGCTACCCAGGACGAAGCGCCCATTGAGCTCGGCGACGAAACTGTCCCGTGGCTGCTCGTAGGCACTGCCCGAGAGGCGTCCGGCATCCTTGAGGCGGGCCTGGAAGTCCTTGCTCACGCGAAACCAGCTCAGGCGTGCACCAAGGCTATCCAGCGGGCGGCCCGGAATGACATTGAGGGCATTGACCCCGATGAAGCCGAAGGCATCCACCCCACCGGTGACCCCGGGAGTCAGCGACGAGCTGAGCCCGCCTTCCAGGGTCAGGCTGCGCGGGTTGGTATCGAACGGGCGGCTGCCACCGTCGGCGCGGTACACCGTCTTCTGCCAATTGAAGAGAATGCCGTCGGCATGCTCCTGGACCTTGGGCGCCGAGCCTCGGTCGAGCAAGGTCGAGGTACCGGCCACCGTGCGGCTGGGGTTGGGCTGTTTCTTGGTGGAGCGATACAGGGCCAGCTCGAAACGACTGGGATAGAGCGCCTCGCCAAAACGGGTCTGGGTGCCGACCTGGGCCAGGAAGAAGCGCCCGTCGTGGCGTTCCTCGCGCCAGTTCCAGCCGGACTCGAAGGGGATCTGCCCATTGAGCAACCAGCCACCCACCTGGGCAAAGCGGTTGTCGTCGAAGTTGTAGCGGGCCGTGGCGCTCCAGTAGGCGAACGGATAGGCGAACACCGAGCCGTTCATCAGCGTCAGCGGGTTGAAACAGGTGAACACGAAGGCACAAGCCGGCTGCATGAATGAGGTCGCGGGGTTGCTCCGGCCCAGCTCCAGCTTCAGGGCATCCTCCAGCAGGCGCTGTTCGTAGGACAGCTGCACCAGCCGCGCCTTCTTCGGCACGAAAGGCGCCACCGCGCCATAGATGTCCCCCAGCGCCGGACCGTAGTCGACATTGCTGGCCACCGGCGCATAGCTCTGCTTGAGGTGCACGCTGGCGCCCTTCACGCCCAGCAGCTTGTGCAGGTCGAAGTCGGCCGCCAGCATCAGGAACAGATTGTTCTGGTCCTGGCGACGCCCCACGCCGTAGGTGTTGTACAAGCTGTACCAGCTACCGAAGCCGTGCACGGCGATACCCTGGGCGTCCAGCTGTTCGCCAAGGCTCGGTGCCCGGGCCGGTGCGGCCGGGTTCGCGACCGTGCCGGGCTGATCCGGGCCGGCCAGCGCGCACCCGGCCCACAGGGCGCAGCACGCCAGCACAGTCCCACGTTGGACGAAGAATCGATTGTTGTTATTGGAAGGATTCATGGTCGGACCTGTATGGGCGATGGACTCAAGGAGCAGGCACCAGCTCCAGTTGCCGGGCCTGGGTTTGCACGCGCTGGCGGTGCAGGCGGTCGAAGTCGTCCGCCAACCGCTGCTGTTCGATGAACTCGATGAAGGGATCGCGGACCTGGGTCTGCAGGCCGGTCAGGGCCTCGATGGCGGCGATCGCGCAGAACGGCACGTAGACCTCCGAGTAGCCGCCCTCATGGATCATCACCAGGCGTCCATGGCCGAGGCGCTCGGCCACCGCCACCATCATCCGGGTCATCTCGCGGAAACTGCCGCTGTGCAATTGCATGTGGCCGAGCACGTCGTAGGTGCTGGCGTCGTAGCCGCTGCCGATCACCAGCAGGTCCGGGGCGAAGCGCAGCAACGCCGGCACCACCAACTGCGCCATGGCATGCAGGTACTGCTGGTGGCCACAACCGGGCAGCAGCGGGATGTTGAGGTTGCACCCCTGCCCTGCGCCTCGCCCGAGTTCGTCGGCGCCGCCGGAGCCCGGGGGGAAGCAGTTTTCCTGGTGCAGGGAGATGGTCAGCACGTCCCCGCGCTCGTAGAACAGAGACTGGGTACCGTTGCCGTGGTGCACGTCCCAATCGACGATGGCCACGCGCCGCGCACCGAGTTCGGCAATGGCGTGCTCCACGGCGATGGCCGAGTTGGCCAGCAGCGTCGAGCCCATGGCCTGGTCCCGCAAAGCGTGGTGCCCGGCCGGGATGCAGGCGGCATAGGCCCGCTGGTACTCGCCGCGCATCACGCCTTCCACCGCCGCCCTGGCCAACCCGGCGGACAGCGCCGCCAGCTCGAAGCCTCCGGCGGCGAATGGCGCCGCCAATCCCAGTTCTCCTCCCTGCTGCTCGCTCAACCGGCGAAAACGCTCCAGGTACTCAAGGTCATGGACCCTGGCCATCTGCGCCAGGGAGGCCGGCGCTGCAGACTCCACTCGCAACTGCCGGCTCAGGCCGCTGGCGTCCATCAACGCCTTGAGCCGCCGCAGGCAATCGGCCGAGGCTACCCCCGAGCCGCTGGCCAGCGGCTGGACCCACCCGCCGACCGGGGCCGCCAAGGCCGAGGCCCGGCCGGAGTGGAACCACAGGCAGCGTTCGTCGAACAGGAACGCACTGGCGCCCGCTGAAGGATGCAATTCAGGCTTCATGGCAAAGACTCTTGGATGGCAGGTGGAAGTGCGCGAGGTTGATCGCCGCGGCGGCCAGCAGAGCCAGCAGCGCGCCGCAGCCGAACATCGCCTGGTAGGAAAAGGTTTCCAGCAGGTAGCCGCACAGCGCCGGGCCGCAGGCCAGCCCCAGGCCGAGGACCAGGTTGGTCAGGTTGATCAAGCCGCCCTCGCGATCGTGCAGGCTGATCACCGTGAGCATGAAGGGCACCAGCAGGGTCCAGGTGAACTTGAACACCAGCACCGCGATGAAGGCCGCATCCGCCCGGGGCACCGCCGCCATCACCAGCAAGGCCAGGATCAACGCGGCGAACCCCAGCAGCAGGCATGTCCCGCGATAGCGATCACGCCCCAGCCAGGTGGCGGCGCCGGCGCCGAGGATGCCCAGCGCGCTGGACAGGGTCAGCAGCTGGTCCAACTGCCCACGATCCATGGCCGTGGGCGCCTGCAAGGCACTGATGAAGGTCCAGACTCCGCCCAGGCACACATACAGCAGGAAGATCGAGGCCACCCCCAGCAGGCCATGCCTGGAAGCCCCCAAGCGACGGCGCCCACCGCTGGCAGCTAGCTGCGGGACCCGGACGAAGTGCCGGCACAGCGGCACGCAGGCCAGCATCAACAGCGCCTGCAAGGCAAAGCACACCCCGGGGCCAAAATGCTGGAAGGCGCTGGGTAACACCGCCAGTCCCAGGGTTCCGAGTATCAGTTGGCCGAAGATGATCGAGCCGAACGCCCGCCCGCGATCATCCAGGTGCGCGACGCTGCGGGTACACAGGATCAGCAGTGAACCGGCGGCCAGTGCAGTGACGCCCCGAGCCGCCAGGAAGGCGTCGAAATGGCGCTCCAGCAGCAGCGCCGAAACCAGATTGCCGCCGATGTACAGGCCCATGAACAGCAAGGCCCAGCGCTGCCAGTGCCCCGAGCGCAGCCAGTAGATGGCCGGCAAGGTGGCCAGGCTGCTGAAGATCAGCTCCAGGGAAAACATCGCGCCGATCCGGCTCGGGCTCAGGCCGATCTGCGAGGTCAATTGCATGGACAGGGCCGGGGCCCAGAGGAAGGTCGCCGGTAGCACCGACGCACATAGGGTGATGGTGATCAGCAGCCAGCGATGACTGGCCTCGCCCGGCAGGGCTGCAGGTTCGGCGGTAGCGCTCACGATAGGCACCTTCGTTATTGATTGTTATGGGTGAGGTGGCACGGCAACGGCTGCCAATCTAGCAACGGCCCTGGCGACGACCGGCTTCAATTGATGACGACTTTTTGTCTTTTCACGCCAATGCCCGCAGGCGCTATCAGGTTGGCCAGGCGCCCCGGCGAGCCGGGGCATTGACAAGCGCGATGGCGGCTTCGACCATCGGCGCCGCAACGGCCGCTGCCGGCCCATGACTCAGGAGATCAAGGATGAAAAGGCTTTCGCTGGCGCTGTGCCTGATGGCAGGCGTGGGCCCGGCTGGCGCGCAGGACCTGGCGGCTGCACGCCAGTCCCTGAAGAACTATGGCCTGGCCTACTGCATGGCCAGGCAGTTTCCCGAGCGCTCGGCCATGGGCGAGGACGTTGGGCACGCCATCGGCATGTATGGCGTCATGGGCGCAGGCCTGCATCAGGTCCTGCAGGACGAAGACACACTCACGACCCTGCATGACCCCTATGACGCCACCACCGACTACGTCTTCAAGGCTTATGACCAGGTCGCGGCCAACAGCAAGCACCGTCCTGGAAAAGTCGTGCTGCACGCTTGCTTGCAGGTCTACAACTCCAGGGCCTTCGACCGGTTCATCCGGAGCCAGGACTCCTACATCCGCCAGCAAGACCTGCAAGCTGCCGGCCCCAACTCCTGACAGCGCTCGATGTGCCAACGGCGACAGACTCGCCCTAGCCTGGCCGCACGCCGACAGCAACCGGTGGCAGGTGTCGCTTAAACACCGGTCGAGGTCGAATCCAGCGCTCGGTCAGCGACGCCACTGTCCATACTCAGGCACTTGTCCCCGATAATGGAATACGCCCGTGAACCTGCCGCAGCCGCCCGCCCCTTGCCTGGTCAATCCCCTGCCCCTGGACCCGCATCAGCGGCGGCTGTTCCAGGAACAGGGCTACCTCAAGCTCCCGGGATTGCTGAGCAGCGCCGCCATCGAACCGTTGCGCCAGCTGGTGGAGCAGCAACTGCGCCCGACCCAGGCCAGCGCTGGCGAGGGGTTCAACCGCCTGACCCACCGCCTGGAGCAGGACGGCATTCTCCGGCAACTCCAAGGCCAGCCGGCATTGGCCCAGGTACTGACTTACCTCACCGACAGCCGGCTGATCCTGTGTGAGGCCCAGGGCTTCGAGCTGGGCCAGGGGCGCTCGGGTTTCGCCTGGCACTACGATTCGCTGAACTTTCGCTACATCCGCCCCCAAGACCCGGCCTTCAGCCTGTGGCTGCCCCTGCAACCGGTACGCCCAGAGGCACAGGGTGGCGGCATGGCCTGGGTGCCGTTGTCGCTGTGCTCGGCCCTGGGCAACTTCCAGTTTTCGCGAATGCTGGCCCAGCAGTTGGCCCAGGGCGAGTCGATCGCCGAGCTGTCCGAGCTCTTGCGCCAGACCTACGCCAGCCCGGGCCCCTTGACCGAGCGCTTCGAGCGACAGCGCATCGAAGAAGCCTTCGAGCCCGGCGATGCCCTGCTGTTCAGCAAGTATCTTTGGCACCGCTCCAGCCCCTTGCTCGCCGGCGAGCTGTCCCGGCGCCAGGCCGTGACCCTGCGCCTGGTGGCTGCCCAGGCACGCCTGGACCCGCTGTTACAGGACGGCGAGACCCGTACCACTGGCGGCCTGGGCATGGGCCAGGAGCGCGGGGCACTCAAGCCGCTGTCCTATGGCTCGCGCTTCGTCGATATCCAGGCCGGCGACCTGCTCAGCCGCTCGGCCCACTGTGGGCCGCTTTTGTGAGCCGCCCTAGACCTGTGGGGCGGTCCCCAGCAATACCGGCTGGTGCGTGGCGCACAGCTCCATGAGGTAGTCCCAGACCACCCGCAGGCGCACCGACTTGTGCAGCTCGCGGCGGGTGCTGATCCAGTAGGCGCGCTGGATGCTCTCGGTGGGCAGCAACGGCACAAGCTGCCGATCCGTGGCGGCCATGTAGCACGGCAGCACCGCGATCCCCAGGCCCGAGCGGGCTGCCTCTTGCTGGGCGATGACGCTGGTGCTGTGGAACAGCACCTGGGGATTGCGACAAAAGCTGTTGAGGAACATCAGCTCCTGGCTGAACAACAGGTCGTTGACGTAGCCGATCCAGGCATGGCGCCCCAGGTCCTCGCGATTGCGCAGCGGTGGGGCGCGGTCCAGGTAGGCCTGGCTGGCGTACAGCGCCAGGCGGTAGTCGGTGAGCTTGCGGGTCACCAGCATGTCGGCACTGGGTCGTTCCAGGTGGATGCTGATTTCCGCCTCGCGGTTGAGGATGCTGACGAACCGCGGCACCGCTACCAGTTCCACCTCCAGCCCCGGGTAACGCTCGAACAGGCCGCCCATGCGGCTGGCGAGGAACTTGACCCCCAGGCCCTCGGTGACACCGACGCGGATCTTGCCCAGCAACGCGCTGGACTGGGTGATTTCCTCCTGGGCCAGCAGCGCCACGTTCTCCATGGCCTCGGCGTGCTTGAGCAGCGCCTCGCCGGCCGGGGTCAGTTCATAGCCCTGGGCGTGCTGGACGAACAGCGCAGTGCCCAGGGCTTTCTCCACCGCCTCGATATGCCGCGCCACCGTGGCATGGGTGGTGTTCAGCCGTCGCGCCGCGGTGAGCAGGCGCCCGCTGCGTTGCAGTTCGAGAAAAAAGCGCAGGTCGTTCCAGTCGAACATGGGGATTCCTTGCCGGTGCCTTGGGGCAAACACTGTTAGAAAACGCACAGCGGGTGGGCAAAAACTAACATTCTTTTGACGAAAGCTAACAACTAGGATGAAGCACAAGGCTGCCGCGGATGACGGACAGCTGCTAATAAGAATCTGCCAACGAGGTCACGGATGCTTCCTGCCTTTGACGCTTTCGACTACATCGTGGTCGGTGCCGGTCCTGCCGGCTGCCTGCTGGCCAATCGCTTGTCCGCCAACCCCCAGCACCGGGTGCTGCTGCTGGAAGCCGGCGGGCGCGACAACTACCCCTGGATCCACATTCCCGTCGGCTACCTGTTCTGCATCGGCAACCCACGCACCGACTGGTGCTTCAAGACCGAGGCCGAACCGGGCCTGCAAGGCCGCGCCTTGAGCTACCCGCGGGGCAAGGTGCTGGGCGGCTGTTCATCGATCAACGGCATGATCTACATGCGTGGCCAGGCCGCCGACTACGATGGCTGGGCCGCCGAGGGCAACTCGGGCTGGAGCTGGAATGAGGTCCTGCCGCTGTTCAAGAAGAGCGAGAACCACTTCGCCGGGGCCAGCTCGCTGCACGGCGCCGCCGGCGAGTGGCGGGTGGAGCGCCAGCGCCTGTCGTGGCCGATCCTTGACGCCTTCCGCAGCGCTGCCGAGCAAAGCGGTATCCCCCGGATCGACGACTTCAACGGTGGCGACAACGAAGGCTGCGGTTACTTCCAGGTCAACCAGAAGGCCGGGGTGCGCTGGAACGCCGCCAAGGCCTTCCTCAAGCCCATCGCCCAGCGCGCCAACCTCACCGTCCTGACCGGCGTCGAGGTGCAACGGCTACTCCTGGAAGGCGGCCGCGCCACGGCGGTGCGCGCCATGGCCCAGGGGCGCCAGCAGGACTTCAAGGCCCGCCGGGAGATCATTCTCTGCGCCGGCTCCATCGGCTCGCCGAGCATCCTCCAGCGTTCCGGCATCGGCCCGGTGGCGTTGCTGCAACGCCTGGGCATCGGCGTCGCCCATGCCCTGCCCGGGGTCGGCGGCAACCTCCAGGATCACCTGCAACTGCGGCTGATCTACAAGCTGGACAACGCCCGCACCCTGAACCAGATCGCCGGCAGCCTGTGGGGCAAGATGGGCATGGGCCTGCGCTACCTGTACGACCGCAGCGGCCCGCTGTCCATGGCTCCCAGCCAACTCGGCGCCTTCGCCCGCTCCAGCCCCGAGCAGGCCACCGCCAACCTCGAGTACCACGTGCAGCCGCTGTCCCTGGAACGCTTCGGCGAACCCTTGCACGACTTCCCGGCGTTCACCGCCTCGGTCTGCGACCTGCGCCCGCAAAGCCGTGGCCGGGTCGAGATCCGTTCCGTGGACGCAGGCCAGGCGCCGCTGATCCAGCCCAACTACCTGAGCCATCCGCAGGACCTGCAAGTGGCCGCCGACGCCATCCGCCTGACCCGGCGCATCGTCGCCGCCCCGGCCCTGCAAGCGTTCAGTCCCAGCGAGTACCTGCCCGGCGCGCAATTGCAAAGCCAGGAGCAATTGCATGAAGCCGCGGCGAAGATCGGCACCACCATCTTCCATCCGGTGGGCACCTGCCGCATGGGCCACGACGCCCAGGCCGTGGTCGACGCCCAGTTGCGCGTGCATGGCATCCCCGGGCTGCGCATCGCCGACGCCTCGATCATGCCGCGCATCACCTCCGGCAATACCTGCTCGCCGACCCTGATGATCGCCGAGAAAGCCGCCGAACTGATTCTTGCCACGACCACAAGGAGCCCCGCCCCGGAAAAACAGACCGCCGCCCACGCCTGATTGTAGGAGCGAGGCTGCTCGCGCCAGAGCCAGCCGGCACGCCAGAGAGATCGAGCCGCCCACGCCGGCGCTAGCGCGGGCAAGCTTCGCTCCTACAGAAAAATCCAACGCCGGACCGTAGGAGCCAGGACTGCGAAAAACAAGATAGCGACGCCACGCCGGCGCCGACAGTGGAACAACAAAAACAATCACTGTAAGGGATATCGATATGTCGGAACATGCTCAAGCGATGGACTCCACGGCCGTGGCGCCCACCAGCAAGGAAAGCCAGAAAGTCATCTTCGCCTCGTCCCTCGGTACCGTCTTCGAGTGGTACGACTTCTTTCTCTACGGTGCCCTGGCGGCGGTGATCAGCAAGCAGTTCTTCGCCGGGGTCAACGACACCACGGCCTTCATCTTCGCCCTGATGGCCTTCGCCGCCGGCTTCGTGGTACGGCCCTTCGGCGCCCTGGTGTTCGGCCGCCTGGGGGACATGATCGGGCGCAAGTACACCTTCCTCGTCACCATCATCCTCATGGGCCTGGCCACCTTCGCCGTGGGCCTGTTGCCCAACTACGCCAGCATCGGCATCGCCGCGCCGATCATCCTGGTGGCCTTGCGCATGCTCCAGGGCCTGGCGCTGGGCGGCGAATACGGCGGCGCCGCGACCTACGTGGCCGAGCACGCTCCCCAGGGCAAGCGCGGCCTGCACACCAGCTGGATCCAGTCCACCGCGACCCTGGGCCTGCTGCTGTCGCTGCTGGTGATATTGGCCTGCCGCTACTTCACTGGCGATCAGTTCGACGTCTGGGGCTGGCGCTTGCCGTTCCTGCTGTCGATCGTGCTGCTGGGCATCTCCACCTGGATCCGCATGAGCCTGCACGAGTCGCCAGCGTTCCTGAAAATGAAGGAAGAAGGCCAGGCCAGCAAGGCGCCGATCCGCGAATCCTTCGGCAATTGGGAAAACCTCAAGGTGGTGCTGATCGCCCTGTTCAGCATCAACGCCGGGCAGGCAGTGACCTTCTACGCCGCGCAGTTCTACGTGCTGTTCTTCCTCACCCAGTTCCTCAAGATGGATCCGGTCCTGGCCAACAGCCTGCTGATCGTCAGCGTGGTGATCGGTGCGCCGATGTTCATCTTCTTCGGCTGGCTCTCGGACAAGGTCGGCCGCAAGCCGGTGCTGATGCTCGGCCTGCTGCTGGCCACGGTGCTGTACTTCCCGATCTTCAAGGGCCTGGCCCACTACGCCAACCCGGCCATCGACCAGGCCAGCCGCCAGGCGCCCATCACCGTCACCGCCGACCCGGCCACCTGCACCTTCCAGTTCGACCCGGTGGGCAAGGCGCGCTTCGACAGCCCCTGCGACAAGGTCAAGACCTTCCTGGTGAAACAGGGCCTGCCCTACTCCAGCCTCGCCGCCCCGGCCGGCAGCCCGGTGCAGGTCAGCATCGGCGACGTGAAGATCGACGGTTTCGACGAGGCGGCCCTGCGTGGCGCGGTGACCCTGGCCGGCTATCCGCAACAGGCCGATAGCCAGAACGTCAACAAGCGCATGGTAGTGGCGCTGATCGTCGCCCTGATCCTGATTGCCGCCATGTGCTACGGCCCGCTGGCGGCGTTGATGGTGGAACTGTTCCCGACCCGCATCCGCTACACCTCGATGTCCCTGCCCTACCACATCGGCAACGGCTGGTTCGGCGGATTCCTGCCCACGGTGTCCTTCGCCCTGGTGGTTTACACCGGCGATATCTTCTACGGCCTGTGGTACCCGGTGGCGATCACCGGGGCCAGCCTGCTGGTGGGCCTGTTGTGCCTTAGGGAAACCCGCAAGGTCGACATCAACCACATCTGATGGCCACGACCGCCAGCCAGGGCACGGCCCTTGGCCGGCGGCCGGCTCACTCAGATGTTGTTGCAACCCTTGGCGATGGAGTCCTCATTGGAGGTATAGGGGCGCGAGGGCTCCAGGTTCCACTGCGGCTTGTCCCGGGCGATGTTGAAGTGGCAGACCAGTTGGCGGCGCATGCTGCCCACGCTGCTGTCGCGGTTGTCCGGGTTGTTCTTCCACTGCGCGTCCAGGTAATGGTCGCTGGCCAGTTCATTGAAGAAGTTGTTGGTCTGGTTGTCCTGGACCTTGCGCCCGCAATCGGTGGGGGTGACTTCCAGGGTCATGATCTTCTTGCCGAAACCCGGGTCGTCGCGCTCGATCCAGGTAGCGCTCTGCACATAGCGTTCGCAGCTGTTCTTTTCGGTGATGGGGTAGATCACCTGCTTCTTGTTGTCGTAGACGAAGCTCGCCTCCTGCTGGGGTGTCTGCGGCAGCTTCATGTTGATCACCGGCAGGTATTGCCGGACCGCCTGGTACCACTGGATCTGGTTCAGGCGCGCGCCTTCCAGGCCGCCGTCCTCGGTGTAGAACAGCGCCAGGATCGACGGCGACTGCGGCGGTTTTTCTTCCCACTTGGCCAGGCGCAGTTCGTTCTGGGTACCGAAGGATTCGGCGGCGATCTGCGCCATGGACCGGATGCTCTGGTAGAACGCCGGGCCGGCTGCGGCATTGCGTTCGTCACGCACGTCGAAGGAGCACTGGCGCGAATGATCGCCTCGATTCTGCCGGTAGTTGGCACCCCATTGCTCGGCGGTGGTCACGCCGATCTCGTGGCAGTATTTCTCGACGCTGCCGGGGGTGCGCCGCGAGTCGGTGCAGCCTTGCTGCTGGCGATCGTCGGTGGCGGCATCGATGGGGAAGGAACACAGCACGGCGTAGTCCTGGTGATCCTTGGGGTTGCCGAAGATGGTGTCGAAGATGAAGCCGCTCTGCAGGCCGTAGGCCAGCTTGCGGAACTTGGAGTCCTTGCGCAGGTAGGACGCCGAGACACCGCCACTGGCCTGGCTTTTCGGGCTGATGCTGTAGAACTGGTAGTCGGTGGAGGGCCAGGTGGCGCGAAACAGCACCCCCGAACAGAGGAACGCCGGCTTGGACGGGCCGCCACAGTCCTGCCGGGTGTCGTTGTACAGCTGGTTGAGACGGGCCACCGTATCGCTGCCCTGGTCGGCCTGGACAGTGGGCAACAGGCACAGGCCGGCCAGGCCCATGGCGAAGGAGATGCTGAGTTTCATGACATGACTTCCGTGTGGAGTGAGTTCCCTGGCCGGTCGCCAGCGCGACAGGCGCCTGCCAGAGGATAGAAGCGCGACCTTGCGCCACTGGGGTTTTTCCGCTGGCTGTCCCCGATCGCCACTGCCCCGGGATCAGCGCTGCGCGACTTGAACAAAGCGCGGCTTTGCGCCACTGTCTCGGCACTTTTGCGCGGGAGATCTTGCATGCTGTTCATCTTTCCCACAGTGGCGGCCCTGGCCTTGGCCCTGCTGTTCTGGCGCCGGCAGAAAGCCCTGGCGGCGCTGCGCCGCGAAGCCTTCATCCGCGACTTCAGCCTGCCGCCCGGCTTGTTCACGCCCCTGCGGGCCCGGCATCCCCAGCTGACCCTCAAGGACTGCCAGCTGGTGGCGCAGGGGTTGCGCCAGTTCTTCCTGGCCTACCTCAAGAGCGGCCAGCGCTATGTGTCGATGCCCTCCCAGGTGGTGGACGACTTGTGGCATGAGTTCATCCTCCATACCCGGGAGTACCAGGCGTTCTGCCACAAGGCCTTCGGCCAGTTCCTGCACCACACCCCGGCGGCGGCCCTGGGCCAGAATGCCGAGCGCCGGAGCGACGACGGCCTGCGCCGGACCTGGCAGCAGGCGTGCCGCGAGGAAAACATCAACCCTGCCCGCCCCAGCCGCCTGCCGTTGCTGTTCGCCCTGGATACCAAGCTGCAGATCGCCCAGGGTTTTCACTACGTCGCCGACTGCCAGTCCCTGCGGCGCCTGGCCGATAGCAGCGCCGGCAGCACGGTGGTGCATTGCGGCAGCGACCTGCACGGCAGCTCTGCGGACAGCGACTCGTCCCCCAGCAGCTCCGACAGCGACAGCTCGCGCTTCGGCGGCGATGGCGGCGGCAGCGATGGCGGCGGCGACAGCAGTGGTTGCGGGGGCGGCGGTTGTGGCGGCGGGGGCGGCGACTGAGCGCCGGGGAAACATGTGGCGGCCGAGCTGCTACCGAGCAGGTGGCGGCCCTGGCCGACAGAGTGGAAACGGCGCATCGCGCGCCGCTCCACTGGACCTGATCGATCAGGCGATGATGTCGGTCGTTGCTGCCTGGCCGACGATACCCACGGCGAAGTCCGTCGTGCCGTGGCCGGTGAGGTCAACCAGCAGGCTGCTCTGGTTGGTGCCGGCGTTGTAGCTGAGGATCGCGTCGCCCGCATGGCCGGTGAAGGCCTTGACGAAGTTCAGGGCTGCGCCACCGGTGGCGAACTGCGGGATCCCGGTCAGGTCGATCTTGTCCTGGCCGCTGGTGAAATCCATGATCCAGTCCGGTGCGTTGACGGTGGAGTCCGACGCCGCGCCGAAGACGAAGGTGTCCGCCCCGCTTCCGCCCCACAGGGTATCGGCGCCGCCACCACCGTAGATGATGTCGTTGCCGGCACCACCCTTGAGCACGTTGGCCGCTGCGTTGCCGATCAGCAGGTCGTTGCCGGAACCGCCAATGGCGTTCTCCACGGTCACGCCATAGGCGATGGAAACGTTGCCCACCAGGCCGCCAACGTCGGAGAAGGCACCGGCGTTGAGGTTGATCTTCTGGTTATGGCTGAAGCCGGAGAAGTCCAGGGTGTCGTTGCCGCCGCCGTCCCAGACTGCGAACACCAGCTTGTCGCTGTTGGAGTGGGCGCTGTAGAAGTCCCGGCCGGTGTTGGAGTTGAAGCCGTACACGGTGTCGTCGGCGCGGGTCTGGTAGTTGGCGCCGTAGAGCTTCTGCACCGCGACGATATCGTCCACCAAGGGTGCCGAGGCATAGGCGCCACTACCGTCCTTGGTGAAGTTCTGCCCGGTGTTGCTCTCACTCCAGTAGCTCATCAGGCTGTAGCCACGGGTGTCCTGGGCGTAGCTGGCGTCCTTGTAGGTGGGGTTGCCATTGCCGGCGTTGTAGGTACCCGGATGGGACAGGCCCAGGGTATGGCCGATCTCGTGGGTCAGGGTCTGGCGCCCGTAGTTGCCGGTGCCGGGGGTCTCGTTGACCCGGTACTGGCTGTTGATCAGGTACCAGGACTGGCCGTCGTAGCTGCCACCGGACGGCAGGTAGGCGAAGGCCGCGCCGCCGGTGCTGACGTTGTAGTTGCCGAAGGTCATGTGCCCGTCGCCACCCTTGGCCGCCTCGGTGAAGCTGACGTTGGCCACATCCGCCCAGGACTGCATCGACAGCACGGCCTGGGCCTTCTGCAAGGCGCTGAACTGGCTGAAGGTACCCAGGGACGGGTTGTAGTTGGCGGGTTTCTCGGTGAGGAAGGTGTAGGTCAGGTCGATCTTGCCGTCACCGTTCTTGTCGTGCCAGGACAGGTTCTTGCGCAGGATCGCATCCGCGGCCTGGTCGGCGGTGAACGACGGCTTGCCGTTCACGAGATCGCTGCCACCCCGGTCATAGCGGTGGCTGAAAGCCTGTACCTGTTGGTAGGCGTTGCTGGCTTGTGCGGCCTGGTCGGCCCAGTTCCAGGTGATTTCCGACAGTGCTTTTGACAGTGTCTTTGACATTGCTACGTCCTTGTTCCAAACAAGATGATGTTCGATAGAACACAAACGACCCCGCCTGCGAGATCGTCCTATCACTCGCCCAAAGAGGCGTTGGAACGCTGCCACAGTGATCGGCGGCCAGTCCATGGTTTTCTTCGCCCGACCACGGTGTGAAAAACCCACTGGCGTGGGGTCGATTTCCCCCTCGCGCGCGCATCGCGCCGGCGATAGGCTAGGCACTTGTCCGGGGCTGGCCACATCGTGCCCGTCCCTTTCACGAGGAGTCCGTAATGCGCAAGATCCTGTTGCTGGGCGCTTTGCTGAGCGTCGCCGGTGCAGCCTGTGCCGAAGGCGTGCCACTGTTCAACGTCGCCTGCCCGGGCAACCTGGCGGTCAGTGCCGACCAGGGCGGGCCGGTCTACATCAACGGCAAGGCAGTGCAGAGCATTGCCGTGGATGACCGGCATTTCCAGGCCAGGATCCCGGAGGCCACCCTGTCCATCAGTGTCGAGGACGACGAGTCGGTCACGGTGAAGTACAGCGGCAAGCACGGCACCAACCTCGTGTGCGAAGCCGTCGACGACTGATCCCTGAAACTCATTCGCTGGCCGTTTTGACAGCTCGCAGGGGGGTGTCGGGTTCTCTCAGAACAAGCCCATCTGCCCGCCCACCAGGGTCGAGAAGTCGTCCTGCACGAAAGGCAGGATGGCGTCCGCCACTGGCTGCAACTGGCGCGTCAGGTAGTGCTCGTAGTCGATGGCGGCGCGGCGGTTCTCCAGGGGCTCGGGACCGGCCAGGGTGATCACGTAGCTGATCCAGCCTCCGCGCTGGTATTGCAGTGGCCGGCCCTGCTCACGGTTGTAGTCATCGGCCAGGCGCGCCGCGCGGACATGGGGCGGGACATTGCGCTCGTAGTCGTCCAGGGGCCGGCGCAGGCGCTTGCGGTAGATCAGCAAATCGTCCTGCTGGCCAGCCAGGGTGCGCTGCACGTAGTCGCGCACATAGTCCTGGTAGGGCTGGCGATGGAAGATCCGTCGATACAGCTCCTGCTGGAATTCCCGGGCCAGCGGCGACCAGTCGGTGCGCACGGTCTCCAGGCCCTTGTAGATCATCTCCTGGCTGCCATCGGCGCGCTGGACCAGGCCGGCGTAGCGCTTCTTGCTGCCCTCCTCGGCGCCGCGGATGGTGGGCATCAGAAAACGTTTGTAGTGGGTTTCGAACTGCAACTCCAAAGCGCTTTCCAGGCCGTACTGCTCGCGCAGGTGATCGCGCCACCACTGGTTGACGTGGGCCACCAGGGCCCGGCCGATCTGCCCGGCGCGCTCCTCGTCATGGGAACTGCCCAGCCAGACGAAGGTGGAGTCGGTATCGCCATAGATCACCTGGTGGCCCTGGGCCTCGATCAACTGCCGGGTGCGGGCCATGATCTCGTGCCCGCGCAAGGTGATGGACGAAGCCAGGCGCGGATCGAAGAAGCGGCAGCCACTGGAACCCAGCACACCGTAGAAGGCGTTCATGATGATCTTCAGGGCCTGGGACAACGGCGCGTTGTGTTCGCGCTTGGCCACTTCCCGACCCTCGGCCACCCGCTGGACGATAGCCGGCAGGCAATGCCGGGTACGGGAGAAACGCGCCCCGCGAAAGCCCGCCACCGAATGTTGTTCGTCACTCTGGCGCAGGCCTTCCACCAGGCCCACCGGATCGATCAGGAAGCTGCGGATGATCGAGGGGTACAGGCTCTTGTAGTCCAGCACCAGCACCGATTCATAGAGGCCGGGCCGCGAATCCATGACGAACCCGCCAGGGCTGGCCTGGGGTGGCAACTCGCCAAGATTGGGGGCGACGAAACCCTGGCGGTGCATCAGCGGCATGTACAGGTGGGTGAAGGCGGCCACCGAGCCGCCACTGCGATCGGCCGGCAAGCCGGTGACCGTGGCGCGCTCCAGGAGGAAGGTCAGCAACTGGGTCTTGGCAAAGATCCGCGTCACCAGTTCGCAGTCCTTGAGGTTGTAGCGGGCCAGGGCCGGCTTGTCCTCTGCGAACATGCGGTTGATCTCGTCCATGCGCTGGTAGGGGTTGTCGATCGACTTGCCCTCGCCCAGCAGGGTCTGGGCGACGTTTTCCAGGCTGAAGGACGGGAAGCTCCAGGTGGCCGAGCGCAAAGCCTCGATGCCGTCGATGAGCAAGCGCCCCGCCGCCGAGGCGAAGTAATGGTTGTGGGTGGCGTGCTCGCGCCAGTGCATCTCCTGCCCACCACGGCCCAGGCGCAGCGGCACCGCCAGGCGCCGGGCATGTTCATGCAGTACCCGCAGGTCGAACTGCACCAGGTTCCAGCCGATGATCGCGTCGGGGTCGTGCTCGGCCAGCCACTGGTTGAGCTTCTCCAACAATTGCTCGCGGCTGGCACAGAACTCCAGGTCGAAGTCCACCGCGCTGTCGTCGGCGCGGGCCTTGCCGAGCATGTACACCTGGCGCTGGCCACAGCCTTCCAGGGCGATGGAATACAGTTCGCCGCGCTCGCTGGTCTCAATATCCAGGGACACCAGGCGCAGCTGCGGGCGGTAGTCGGCGGCGGGTTTCAGCTGCGCGTCCAGCAGCAGCCCATCCGGCCCCGGTTGACCATTGAACTCTACCGGCGCGGTGATGAAGCGCTCCATCAGGTAGCGCTCCGGCGGCCGGATATCGGCCTCGAACACATCGACCCCGGCGCGGCGCAGGGTCTTGTCCAGGCGGATCAACTGGTTGTGCTGCGGGCAATACAGGCCCATGACCGGACGCTGGTGGAAGTCGCGCAGTTGCAGGGGGCGCAGCTCGACATCCGGGTCGTCGGCCAGCAAGCGTTCGGCCTGGGGTCGCTGCACGGCCGGGATGAACGCCACGGAGGTCTGCAATGGCAAGCGGAGATGGCGCGGGCCCTGGTCGGTGGCCAGCCAGAATTCGACTTCCGTGCCCGCTGGCGTATCGCGCCAGTGCCGCGTCAGGACGAAGCCTTGTTGTACATCCACCGTTGCAACCTCAGAGCCGATTCAAGGCGCCGATTCTACCTGTCCCGGCCTTGCTTAGGGGCCTGGATGATGGCTTTACGGCTTTTGTCGGACAATATGTAGTGCTTGAAAATTTTCACTACAAAACCGTTGACGAGTGGATTGCGCCCTTGCATGATGCAGGCGTCCCCCCGATCGGGGGATGAGGCAAAGGTGTTATGAGCAAGCTCGTCTGACCGCCGAGCTGTCGACCCGGATGTGTACTGCCCACAAGGCAGATTGATGAAACTGACCTGGCATTGACCGTCCTCGATTCGACGGGAAAGCCGGCGAGAACTCTTCAAGATGCTTGTGGCCGATGGTGGGAATGTCGGCAGCTTCATCCAGGTTCATGCTGCTTTTCTATCGTTGTGACGCTCTCTGCGTAGCAGTTGATCAAGGTAACTACACACATCAGGCTCTGGGCCTTATCTGTATCCGACAGACACCCTCTGTCGCCCTGTTTCCGGTATCAGGGTTCAACTTACCGAAGTAGCAAGATGAATTAGCGAAACAACTTAGATAGATCGATGAATGGTCAAGGGGGCTACAAATGAATCTTAACAACCAACCCACTATTGATGAATTGGCACGTATGTTCGCCGCACGCAAAGACAGCCACGACAGCCACATCCTGTGGGTCGCCAAGTCGGGTCAAGTGCATATCGACTGCCTGTCGCCCCATAACCATGAAGCAGAGTTCGACCGTAACAACCAAGAGCTGGCGGCCCGCCTGAAGATGTACCGCCGCGGCCAGGGCTACGTCGGCAAGAAGGCCGCCGCCGACAAGGATTTCATCGGCCGGGTCCTGGAGACCCTGAAGACCGAATGGCAATCGTTGCGCGGCAACTCGGAAGTTCGGGTCATCGATCGGTTTTGTTGAGACAAGTTTCAACCTGATATAAAACAACAGGGGCGCTGAACTTTCAGCGCCCCTTTTTATTGCCCGCAATTAATCCGAACAACATCTTCCAGCTCACTCATCACGGTTCGTGAACACGATCACCTGGCAACTGGACAGCCTGATGGCCAGTTAGTAGCATCGCCCCGCTCAAACCGGCCAGGCGGTTGGCAAAGGGGGCTGCAGTATTCACTGACGCCTGGATGTCACCACCAGGCACGATATTCGAAAGCCAAGTCGAACCTTAAAAAAAGGACTTTGTGTGACTGATCGCAGCGGTGTCTTGCGTTACATCATTGAACGGTACTACTCGGACGATCTGGAAGACGCCGAAGCCCGTACCGGATACAGCGTCAAGCAGATCCAGGAGTGGTGCTCAGGCCATTGCCAGCCCCAGCACATCACCGTCGAGTACTTCATTCACCGCGCCTTCACGCCTGAATTCCAGTCGGTGATCGAATTCGCCGAGTTCAAGCCGGATCAACAGGTGATGAAGCAGTTGAAGGTCCTGTTCAAAGGACACGAAGACCGGGCCGGCATCTATGCGTTCTATGACTCGATGGCCAACCTCATCTACCTCGGCAAAGCCACCAACCTGCTCAAGGAAGCCTATTCGGCCATACGCCGGGATGTGCACATCCAGTTCCCCGCGGGAATCAAGAAGAAGCCCGAGAAACGCTATGAACTGGTGCGCTACATTTCTGCCTACGATGTCGGCAGCTCAGAATGGCGAGACTTTCCAAAGCATGTCGAGTCCCTGATCCTGCGTATTTCCAAACCAATCCTGAACAAGAACATCGGTCATATCGAACAGGCGTATGCCGCGCCTGGTGAAGACTGAGACACTTGCCTGCCGCGAATGCCCAGCCAGCAGGCGACAGCACGCCGCAGCGTCCTGTCGCCCTTTTATCGGCTGGGTTCAAAAGGCAAAGCACGAGCAGCCGAACGCTCCCCAGAAGCCCTGGAAATCGCTGACCGGCACCTTGGCCAAGCGCGCCCGCTCGTGCCCGTGGGCATGCACCGCGCAAGGACCGCTGCACTGGTGCAACTGAGCCGACAACGGCGCGGCAGGCTTCCAGTGCCCTGGCACCTTGGCCACCGGCGACCAGTCCGGTGTCACGGGCAAGCTGGGCGGCGCCAGCGAGTGGAAGTCGCCGGCAGCATGCACCACCTTGCCATCCACCACCGTCAGCAGCGACTCGATCCACTTGATCGCCTCTTCCTCGATGCTGAAGTAGTCCGCCGAGAGGGCCACCAGGTCCGCCAGTTGCCCGACCTTGAGCTGGCCTTTCTTGCCCTGTTCCGAGGAGAACCAGGCGCTGCCGTGGGTATACAGCTCCAGTGCGGTATCGCGATCCAGGCCCTGGGGATACAGAGCCAGCCCACCGACGGTCTTGCCACTGACCATCCAGTACAGCGAGGTCCAGGGGTTGTAGCTCGAGACTCGGGTGGCATCGGTACCGGCGCCCACTGGCACACCTTCGGCGAGCATGCGCTGGATCGGCGGGGTCATCTCGGCCGCCCTGGCGCCATAGCGGTCGACGAAGTACTCGCCCTGGAAGGCCATGCGGTCCTGGATCGCGATCCCGCCGCCCAGGGCCCGGACCCGCTCGATATTGCGCGGGCTGATGGTCTCGGCATGGTCGAAGAACCAGGGCAAGCCGTTGAAGGGGATATCGCGGTCGACCTTTTCGAAAACATCGAGCATGCGCGAAATGGATTCGTCATAGGTCGCATGCAAGCGGAACGGCCAGCGCTGCTCCACCAGATGGCGGACCACCGGCTCCAGCTCCTGCTCCATGTCCTGAGGCAGATCGGGGCGCGGCTCGAGGAAGTCCTCGAAATCGGCGGCGGAGAACACCAGCATCTCCCCTGCCCCGTTGTGCCGCAGGAAGTCGTCGCCCTGGCCGTAGCGCACGCTGCTGGTCCAGTTCTTGAAGTCCGCCAGCTCTTGCTTGGGTTTCTGGGTGAACAGGTTGTAGGCGATGCGCACCGTCAATTGCTGCTGGGCCGCCAGGTGCTCGATCACCTGGTAGTCGTCCGGGTAGTTCTGGAAGCCGCCACCCGCGTCGATGGCACTGGTGACTCCGAGGCGATTGAGCTCACGCATGAACTGGCGGGTGGAGTTGACCTGGTACTCCAGCGGCAACTTGGGCCCCTTGGCCAGGGTGGCGTAGAGGATCATCGCGTTGGGTCGGGCGATCAGCATGCCGGTGGGGTTACCGTTGCCATCGCGGACGATCTCGCCACCCGGCGGGTTCGGCGTATGGCGATCGTAGCCCACCACCCGCAGCGCGGCGCGGTTGAGCAACGCCCGGTCGTAGAGGTGCAGGACGAATACCGGGGTATCCGGTGCCGCCTGGTTCAACTCCTCCAGGGTCGGCATGCGCTTCTCGGCGAACTGGAATTCATTCCAGCCACCGACCACCCGCACCCACTGCGGCGCCGGGGTGCGCTGGGCCTGTTCCTTGAGCAGGCGCAGGGCATCGGCCAGCGATGGCACGCCTTCCCAGCGCAGTTCCAGGTTGTAGTTGAGGCCACCACGGATCAGGTGCAGGTGCGAGTCGTTGAGCCCGGGGATCACCGTACGGCCCTTGAGGTCGATGACCTGGGTGCTGCTGCCGCGCAGGGCCATGGCCTGGGCATCGTCGCCCACGGCGATGAAGCGCCCGTCCTTGATCGCCACGGCAGTGGCCCGGGGGTTGGCCCGGTCCACGGTGTGCAGGCGGCCGTTGAACAGGATCAGATCGGCAATTGCGTTGTGGTTCATGGCATGGCTCCGATTGAAGCGAAAAGGTTCAGGCCGCACCGCGCGGTTGCAGCCAGCGGCTGAACAGGCGGGTGACCCGAGGCATGAAAACGTAGACCACCAGCAGCACGATGCTCAGGGTGATCAGCACATTGGCTGGCACGTAACCGCCAAGCCAGGGCAGCCGGGCGAACAGCGGCTTCCACAGCTGCGGCACGAGGAAGGTCAGCGGCAGGATCACCAAGAAGGTCACGCAGGCTTGCTTCCAGCGCGGCGGCGGGGCCGGCGCGGCACCGTCCTGGGGGGTGAACCAGAACTCGCGCTCGACATTGACCTCGGTCTGGTCGCCATCGGCCAGCAGATGCTGGGCCTGCTGCACCAGTTGCCGGCGGTCGGCGGAGTCCAGCCAGTCTTGCAACTGCTCGGTGCTGGCAAAGCGCAGCACGCTGGTGAAGAGCCCGAGGCCGCCGCTGTGGCCGCGCACCACATCGATCCCCAGGTGCCCCGGATAACTGCGGGCCTTGGCGATGATCTGGCGCAGCCAGGTCTCATAGGCCTGCTCCTGCCCCTTCTTGATGCGGTGGCGCACCAGCAGGGTGACCACGCCATCGGTAAGTTCAATATTCATCTGCGACTCCACACTGCCAGGAGAAGGAACAACGGCGGGGAGCGACTCGCCCCATGCCGCACAATCTCGAAAACCGCCGCCCAAGCGCCTTGGCGCTGCGGCGGCCAGGGACTACAAGCGGCGCTGCCCGGCCTTGTGCACCATGCTGTAGGCGTAATCGACCCCCATGCCATAGGCACCGCTGTGCTCCAGCACCAGGGCCATGACCGCGTCGTAGGTATCCTTGCGGGCCCAGTCGCGCTGGTACTCGAGCAGCACCTGCTGCCAGGTCACCGGCACCGCGCCGGCCTGGACCATGCGCTGCACCGCCATGTCGTGGGCTTCCTGGCTGGTTCCGCCGGAGGCATCGGTGACGATGTACACCTCATAGCCCTCGGCCAACGCCTCCAGGGCCGGGAAGGTCAGGCAGACCTCGGTCCACAGCGCCGCCATCACCAGCTTCTTGCGCCCGGTGGCCTGCACGGCCGCCACCAGGTGGCGATCCTCCCAGGAGTTCATCGAAGTCCGCTCGATGGGCTGTTGCTCGGGAAACACCGCCAGCAGCTCCGGCCAGATGTAGCCGCTGAAGCTCTCGGTCTCCACCGAGGTGAGGATGCTCGGCACGTTGAAGATCCTGGCGGCCTTGGCCAGGGCCACGGTGTTGTTCTTCAGCGCCTGGCGGTCGATCGATTGCACGCCGAAGGCCATTTGCGGCTGGTGGTCGATCAAGATCAGGGCCGAGTTGTTCGGGGTGAGCAGTTCACGAATGGACATGGCGCGTTCCTTTTGCAGTCAGGGTGAAGGGCGAACATGACCGGCTGATGGCGCTGGGAGCGTCCTGCGGGGCCGGCTTGGTGGTTAATCTAGGCCTTGGCTGAAACAGGAACAATTCCCTAAAATCGAGAATCATTGATTCCAAAACAGGGACAATCATGGATCGTATCGAATGCATGCGCGCCTTCGTCGCCACCATCGACGAAAGCGGTTTTGCCGCCGCCGCACGGGCGATGGACGTGCCCCGCTCCAAGGTCAGCAAGCAGATCCAGGCCCTGGAGGAAAGCCTCGGCGTGCAACTGCTGCAGCGCACCACCCGCAGCCTGCGCCTGACCGAGACCGGCGCCGAGTACTACGAATCCGCCCGTGAAGTGCTGGCAGCGGTGGACGAAGCCGAGCAGCGAGCCCGGGACGGCAACGCCGAGCTGCGCGGAGTCTTGCGGGTCAATGCGCCGATGTCCTTCGGCCTGCGCCGGCTCGGGCCACTGGTGCCGCTGTTCCATGAATTGCATCCGCTGATCGAATTGCAACTGGTGCTCAGCGACCAGCAAGTGGACCCGGTGCGCGGCGGCTTCGACGTGACCCTGCGGATCGCCAGCCTGGCGGATTCCTCCCTGGTGGCCCGGCAACTGGCGCCGGCCCCACGGATCATGGTGGCCTCCCCCGCCTACCTGGAACGCGCCGGCGTGCCGCTCCAGCCCAAGGACCTGGGCAGCCACCGGTTTCTCGGCTACGGCTACCTGCAAAGTGGCGTCAGCCTGCAGTTGAGCAATGGCAGCGATACCCAGCGGGTGCATGCGACCGGCCCCCTGCATGCCAACAATGGCGACCTGTTGGCCCAGGCAGCCGAAGCCGGCATGGGAATCGCCCTGCTGCCGGACTTCATCGTCGAAGAGGCCCTGGTGGCAGGACGCCTGGTGCCGGTGCTGTGCCAGTGGCAGGCGCCGCCCATCAGCATCAACGTGGTCTACCCTTCGGCCCGGCGAGTACCGCAGAAGACCCGGGCCTTCATCGACTTCCTGGTGAGCCGGCTGGCCCAGCCCAGCGCCTGAACCGGACCAACGCACACCTGGCCGAGCCAGCACGCTCCTACACTCAAGGGAGGTTCCTGATGCTTGTGCGGTCATCATGAAAATCTCTTCTCGACTGGCCATCTCCAGCCTGCTGGGTGCCCTGGCCTACCTTGGCCTGGCGATCTGGGGACGCGGCGGCTTCGCGGCGTTCTTCGCCCACCCGGCGCTGGCCTTGGTCGCCATCGCCACCTTGCTGATGGTGCTGGCCTCGCTGTACAGCGAGGTCAACCTCAGCAGCGGCGAACAGGAAGACCGAGGCAATCGCTGGGTGCTGCCGGTGTTCGGCCTGATCGGCCTGGCGAGCGGTTTCCTGCCGGCCTATTGCGATCGCCTGGAGTTCTGGACCTTCGGCGGCGAGGCCCTGCGCTGGCTCGGCGCACTGCTGTTCATCGCCGGTGGCGCCTTGCGCCTGTGGCCAGTGTTCATCCTCGGCCGGCGCTTCAGCGGCTTGGTGGCCATCCAGCCCGAGCACCGCCTGGTGACCGACGGCCTGTATCGCCATTTGCGCAACCCCAGCTACCTCGGTTTGCTGGTCAACGCGGTGGGGTGGGCCCTGGCCTTTCGTTCCGGGCTGGGGCTGTTGCTGGCGGCCCTGACCCTGGTGCCGCTGATTGCCCGGATCCACGCCGAAGAAGCGCTGCTACGCGAGCATTTCGGCCAGCCCTACGAGGACTACTGCGCCCGCAGCTGGCGCTTGCTGCCCGGCCTCTACTGAAATGCCGTAAAAAAATCAGACACCCTTGCCAAGGCCAACGCCCCGCTCTAGCCCGGGACTTGGCACCGACTCCATGGCGGCCTGCCGGGGCTGGCTGGCCCCACCACCCCTTACATTGGCCAAAGGATTCTTGCAGTATGGGCTCGCCCCGGGGCTTGCTGCCCCAGGGGCACCCGGAAGAACAAGCACAACGAACTCGACAGCGAGATCACCGGCCGATGTACCTCTCGAACCCGTACCACGGATTCACCAGCCCCGCCCCCACGGCTTGCAGCCAGGGTCGCATGGGCATGGCCGTCACACGGGGTTCGCTACCTGCTCGCCACCTTAGCCACTTCGCCCATCCCCCTCATGAGGTCCATGAGGGTCGCGCCGCCGCCATCGGTTATTACCTGCTGGACAGGTCCTGCCCATGAAGCTCCTGGTCAACCTGCCCATGGCCCTGTGCCGTTCCCGCCTGCGCCACTCCTCACGTCCTCCGGATCACTCGCTCCTGGGCTGATCGCGCAACGTTGCGCATCACCCCTCCAGACCTGTTTTGCGTCCCTGCGAACGCCCCATGCGTGGTGTCGTCGCAGGACCTGAAAACCTGTGCGCCCTGAAGGCGCAAGCGAGAACGACAATGAATTTTGCCGCCCCCGAAGAGGCCCGTGATTTCCTGGCTGCCAACCCCGATATCGACATGATCGAGCTGTTCATCCTCGATGCCAACGGCGTGCCCCGAGGCAAGCTGCTGCACCGCGAGGAACTGCTGGCGGTGTACGAAAGCGGCCGCCCCCTGCCCAGCACCATCCTCGGCCTGACCCTCAATGGCGACGACGTGGAGAACTCCGGACTGGTGTGGGACGTGGGCGATATCGACTGCCGTGCTTACCCACTGGCGGGCAGCCTGGTGCGCCTGCCCTGGCGCCAGATCCCCACTGCCGCGGTGCAGGTCAGCATGCACCCGCAAGAGGGCATGCCCGCCAGCATCGCCGACCCGCGCCACCTGCTGATCAAGGTCATCGACCGGCTCAAGGCCGACGGTTATTACCCGGTGATGGCCTGTGAGCTGGAGTTCTACCTGCTGGACGCCAGGCGCGACGGCAATGGCCGCCCACAGCCAGCGCTGGATGCCGACGGCGGCCGGCCGCGTACCACCCAGGTCTATGGCCTGCGGGAACTGGAACAGATCGAGCCTTTCCTCGCCGACCTCTATGCCGCCTGCAAGCTGCAGGGGATTCCGGCGCGCACGGCGATTTCCGAATACGCCCCAGGCCAGGTGGAGATCACCCTGGAGCATGGCGACGCCCTCGCCGCCATGGACCAGGCCGTACGCTACAAGCGCCTGGTCAAGGCCGTGGCCCACCAGCATGGAATGCAGGCCACCTTCATGGCCAAACCCTTCGACCACCTGGCCGGCACCGGCATGCACATGCACGTGAGCATCGCCGATGCCGCCGGCAACAACCTGTTCGCCGACCAGGACCCGGCCGGCACCCCGCTGCTGCGCCAGGCCGTGGGTGGCATGCTCGCCTCGCTGCTGGACTCGTTGCTGTTGTTCTGCCCCAACGCCAATTCCTACCGGCGCTTCCAGGCCAACAGCTATGCACCGCTGGCCCCCACCTGGGGTGTCGACAACCGCACCGTGAGCCTGCGGGTTCCCGGCGGCCCGGCCAACAGCCGGCACATCGAACATCGCATTTGCGGCGCCGATGCCAACCCCTACCTGGCCGCCGCGGCGATCCTCGCCGCAGTCCATCGTGGCCTGGCTGAACAACTCGACCCGGGTGATCCGGTGCAGGGCAACGGTTATGCCCAGGCCAAGGAGCTGTTGCCCACCGACTGGCTGACCTCGCTCACCACCCTGGAACGCTCGACCTGGGCCCGCGAGGCCATGGGCGACGAATTCCTCGGGGTGTACCTGGCGGTCAAGCGCGCCGAGTACCGCCAGTTCATGGCCGAGGTCGGCGAGCAGGACTGGCGCTGGTACCTGACCCAGGCCTGAGCCCCCTGCGGGCAACCCGACTTGCTGGCCGCTGCCTACCAGCAGCGGCCCGGTTCATTCTTTTGCGAGGATTTTCCCATGAGCGCCGCCTTCGATCCGCGGACCCCGGCAGCCGAGCGCTGCCCCAGCTACTACAGCGCCACCCTCAACCAGGAAACCCGGTACCCGACCCTGCAAGGCAGCCAGCAGGTGGACGTGGTGATCATCGGTGGCGGCTTCACCGGCGTTGCCAGCGCCGTGGAGCTGGCCGAGCGCGGCCTGAAGGTGGCCATCGTCGAGAGCCACAAGATCGGCTGGGGCGCCAGCGGGCGCAACGGTGGCCAGGTCACCGGCAGCCTGTCCGGCGATGCCGCCATGCGCAAGCAGATGCGCCGCAGCCTGGGCGACGAGGTGGATGACTTCATCTGGCACCTGCGCTGGCGCGGGCACCAGATCATCCGCCAGCGGGTGGAGAAATACGCCATTGCCTGCGACCTCAAGCACGGCCACCTGCATGCCGCCTACAAGCCCGGGCACCTGGCCGAGTTGCGCGCCGCCTACGACGAAGCAGTAGAGCGTGGCATGGGCGACGAGGTCAGCCTGCTGGACCGCGAGCAGGTCCGCGGCCTGCTGGAAAGCGATCTCTACCACGGCGCGATCAAGAACACCCGCAACCTGCACCTGCATCCGCTGAACCTGTGCATCGGCGAGGCCCGCGCCGCCGAAAGCCTCGGCGCGCTGATCTTCGAACACAGCCCGGTGCTGGAGATCGTCCATGGCCCGCAGCCGGCGGTGGTCACCGCCCAGGGCCGCATCGAGGCCCGCCAGGTGTTGCTGGCCGGCGACGTCTACCACAAGCTCGAGCCCGGGCAGCTCAAGGGCAAGATCTTCCCGGCCATGGGCGGCATCGTCACCACCGAACCTCTGGGCGACCTGGCCCGGCGCCTGAACCCCGAGGACCTGGCGGTGTACGACTGCCGCTTCGTCCTCGACTACTACCGGATGACCGCCGACGGTCGCCTGCTGTTCGGCGGCGGCGCCAACTACAGCGGCAAGGATTCGCGGGATATCGCCGGCGAGCTGCGGCCGTGCATCGAGCGTACCTTCCCGGCGCTCAAGGGCGTGGCCATCGACTTCCAGTGGAGCTGCGCCATGGGCATCGTGATCAACCGCATCCCGCAACTGGGCAAGCTCTCGGACAACGTCTGGTACTGCCAGGGCTACTCCGGGCATGGCGTGGCCACCAGCCACATCATGGGCGAGATCATGGCCGAGGCCCTGACCGGCCACCTGGGCCGCTATGACACCTTCGCCGCCTGCCAGCACATCCGCGTGCCGTTCGGCGACCAGCTGGGCAACCCGATGCTGGCCGCTGGCATGTGGTATTACCAGATGCTGGAAAAACTGCGCTGAAGCCGGTCGGAGGGCATGCTAGATTCGCCCTCCAGCCACTACGGCACACCCTGGAGGAGGACCAGCATGAGCGCAGAGATGTACCAGGGCGGCTGCCTGTGCGGGCAGATTCGCTTCGAGGCCCGGGGGCCTGCCGCCAATCCCCATACCTGCTCGTGCAAGCTGTGCCAGCGCCATAGCGGCGCCCTGACCCTGGCCTGGGTCGAGTTCCCCCGCGAGCGGGTGCGCTGGACTGGCCCGGGCGGCGCACCGAGCACGTTCAGGTCGTCGGACTATTCCAGCCGGGCGTTCTGTGCCCAGTGTGGCAGCTCCCTGGGCGCCATCGACGACGCCCCCACGGTCGCCCTGCTGCTGGGGACGTTCGACAGCAACAACCGCAAGGCGCTGATGCCCACCCACCACTCCTACAAGAGCCAGCGACCGCGCTGGTGGCACGCCGGAGAAACGCCATGAACCCAGGCAGCGGCTACGACAAACTGGCGACGAATATCTGGACCTGGTACGGCCAGGATCAGTACCGCTGGCTCATCCTCCTGGGCGAACTGGGACCGGCCCTGGAGTTCCTGGCCATGGATGCGGACCAGCAACGGGTGGAGATCGGTTGCTGCGCGGAATGCAACCTGTGGTCCGATCAGCTGGATTACCTGGAGCGTTTCGTGCGGGATTTCCCGGCACGACTGGACCCGGCCCTGCACCAGCACCTGCAAGCCTTGTTGACGGCCTGTGAAGGGCTGAGCCCGGAAGCCTACGGCATGACGCTCGAGGACAATGGTTTCGAACACCGGCAATGGCAGCCATTGCGCCAGGCGGCCCAGCAAGCGCTGGAGGACCTGGGCTGGCCCGAGGCAAGGGAACATATGCCCGAGCTGGTCGCCGATTGCCGTGTGGCCCTGGACAAGTGGCGCGATGGTTGAAACCGCGTGTAGCCGCTGACGCAGGCTCGGCACGAGCCACATCTGGATATCCGAAATTTGCCTGATGTACCCCATCGCCGGGTTTGGCGGGCGCTGCGCACCCGATCGCAGCCTCGCCCGCTCGGCAGCGGTTAAAGGGACCGGGTATGTGGCGCCGGAGTGCGGGGCAAGGCACGCTTGTGGGCGGTGCGCTGGTAGGCGTTTTCGATCAATTGGCGCACGGTGTCGGGTACCGGCTGGCCCATCAGGTAGGCGTCGATCTCCTCGTAGCTGCACCCATAGGCGTCCTCGTCCAGCTTGCCCGGCGCCAGTTCCTCCAGGTCCGCAGTGGGCGCCTTGCGCACCAGGTGCCCAGGCGCGCCAAGGGCATCGGCCAGCAGCCGCACCTGGGTCTTGGTCAGGCTCGACAACGGCGCCAGGTCGCAAGCGCCGTCGCCGTACTTGGTGAAGAAGCCCATCAACGCCTCGGCACCATGATCGGTACCCACCACCAGGCCATTGCTCAGGTTGGCCACCGCGTACTGGGCCAGCATCCGGGCCCGGGCCTTGACATTGCCCTTGGTGAAATCCGTGAGTGCCGCCGAAGGTTCCAGGCCGTCGAGCTGCACCTCACGCATCAAGCCATCGACGCTGTCGGCGATATTGCAGGTGCTGATCTCATCGGGGCGGATGAATTCCAGGGACGCCTGGGCGTCGTGTTCATCCGCCTGGTGGCGATACGGCAGGCGCATGGCAATGAATCGCACCCCATGGCCGGCCTCGCGCATCTGCTCCACCGCCAGCTGGCACAGGCGCCCGGCCACCAGGGAATCGACGCCGCCGCTGATGCCCAGCACCAGGCTGTGGCAACCGGAATCACCCAGGACCTGCTGGATGAATGCCACGCGGCGGGCAATCTCGGCAGGCTCGCCGCCAGCGACCAGTTGCCGGTCGATGCCCAGTTCCCGGGCGATACGTTCTTGGGTCGGATGGGTCATGTCAGGCCTCCAGGGGCGAGTTGGCAAGATCGACGTTGAATACCTGCGCCGCATAGCGAAGGAAGGATGGGTCTTCGCAGACGTTCTTCACCGGGTCGTCGGAGAACTTCACCACCGGCTCGCCATGCACCCGCACCAGCTTCATCACGATGCTCAGCGGTTCCACGCCCTCCACATCGCAGGCCAGGCTGGTGCCCATGCCAAAACCGAAGCGGGCCTGGCCGCGCACATGACGCAGGATCGGCAGGCATTTCTCGAAGTTCAGGCCATCGGAGAACATCAGGTCCTTGCTCCGCGGATCGATACCCAGTTCCCGGTAGCGGGCCAGGACCTTGTCGGCCCAGACCAGCGGGTCCCCGGAGTCCTGGCGCAGGCCGTCATACAACTTGGCGAAGTACAGGTCGAAGTCCTTGAGGAAGAAGTCGGTGCTGATGCAGTCGGTCAAGGCGATGCCCAGGCGCCCGCGATACTCGCGCACCCAGTTCTCCAGCGCGGCGTTCTGGCTTTCCCGCAGCCGTCCCAGTTGCTGGTGCACCATCAGCCATTGGTGGGCCATGGTGCCGATCAGCGGCAGGTCGAACTCGTAGGCCAGGTGCGCATTGCTGGTGCCGACGAACACCCCGGGAAAATCACTGTGCATGATCTTCACCACTTCGCGCTGGGCCTTGAACGACAAGCGCCGGCGGGTGGAGAAGTCCGAGACCCGCAATTCGGCGAGTTCATCGCGGCTGGCATTCTTCTCCAGCCATTCGAACTTCTGGTAGAGCCGGCGAGTGACGTCCGCCAGTTCGACATCCGGATATTTGTCGCGATTGCGCAGCTCGCTGACCATGGCCAGCACCGGTTGCTCGAACATGATGCAATGCAGCATCGGGCCACGGACGCGGATGCTCAACTGACCCTCGACGGCGGCCACATGGATGTAGCGCAGGTTGAAGCGGAACAGCCCGAGGAACTGCTCGAAATCAGGGGTCAGGTATTCGCGAAAACGCTTGTTGAACAAAAAGCGCTGCTCGCCTTCGCGCATCTGCAGGTCGGCCAGTTTCTCCAGCTCCTGGCGGATCTCGGGGATCAGGTGCACCAGGGACTCTTTGGAGCGAACGATGAACTGGTACTCGACCTCGACATTGGGGTGCTGGTGCAGCACCGCCTGCATCATGGTGAAGGTGTAGTAGTCGGTGTCCAGCAGGCTCTGGATCACGCCGTTGTCGCGGTCAAATGCACTTTCCATGGTGACTCCTCAAACGCTGGCCAGGCTGGCGGTTTCTTCGCGGGTCGCGGCTATCGCGATACCGGCTTGCTGCATGTCGGCGATGGCCTGGGTGGCGCCCTCGGCGCTGATGGCCCGGCACGCCGGCAGGTGGATGATCACCTTGAAACCGGCAGCGGCCAGTTGCAGGGCGGTGGTCTTGACGCAGAAGTCCAGGGCCAGGCCGCCAACGATGACCCGCTGCACGCCCTGGCTCTTGAGGTACTCGATGACGCCGGTGGAGAGCTTGCCGTGCAGGTCGTGGTAGCAGGCGCCGTAGGGGTGCAGGTCCGGCTCCACGCCCTTCCACACGAAGTAGTCGTAGTCATAGGGGCTGGGCAATTCGTCCAGCAGGGTGAAGCCCTCGGTGCCTGGAACGCAGTGGCTGACCCAGGTCAGGTCGGCGTGTTCCAGGCCTGTGGGCTGCAGCATCTGCTCGTGCCCGGCCACCACCCAGGGAGCCTGGGGACTGTGGGCGTCCTTGCTGCCAACGCGCAGGCTGGCCAGGGTCGCCATGAAGTTGAGCTCACCACCGATGCGGTCGCCCTCGGCCACCGGCAACTCGTCCGGGCACAGCGGGGTGAAGCTCTTTTGCGCATCGACATCGAAAGAAGCGGTCTTCATCGTTTGGCTGTTCATGCTGGGTCTCTCCTCTGCATGGAGCACAAAGTACACGTCATGTACTTTTGTGGCAATCCCCCCTGCTCCAGTTTTTTTCAGTGCCGCCAGATCAATCACAAATTAAATAATCGCCTCAAACAGCAGTTGCAGCAGGGCAATCCAGTGATAAAGTACACGTCATGTACCAATTGAGGATTAGCCGATGTTCGAACTGGCCCTGTATGGCGGCGCTTTCAATCCGCCCCACGCCGGACACGCCCAAGTGATGCTCGAGGCTGCTCGCCATGCCCGGCGCGTCCTGGTGGTGCCCAGCTTCCGCCACCCCGACGGCAAGCGCATGGCCGATTTCGAACAACGCGCACTCTGGTTGCAGGCCATCACCGGACACTTGCAAGCGCAATGCCCGGCCGAGCTGGCGGTGAGCCGCCTGGAGCAGACACTGGCGCTGGCCGATCCCGGCCCGGTGTACAGCATCACCCTGCTCGAGCGCCTGGCCGACGACCTGGCCCTGGAGGGCAAGCGCATCGCCCTGGTGGTCGGTGAAGATGTGGCGCAGCAGCTGCCCAGGTTCCATCGCGGCCAGGAGTTGCTGCAGCGCTTTTCCATCCTGCGCATCGAGGAACAGCCCGGCGTGCGCAGCACGGTCTTGCGCCAATACCTGGCTCGTGGCGAAACACCGCCCAGCCAGTGGCTGGCTCCGGGGATGAATCCGCTAAACTACGGCCTCTACGCCGTCCACGGAAGTTGATATGCACGACCGCCCCACCCTCGCCAACGCCTACCTGCACACCATCGACCTGTGCCTGTTGCGCTACAACCGTGACAGCGGCGAACTGGACATCCTCCTGCACCAGCGGGACAGCGAGCCCTTCGCCGGGCACTGGGCGCTGCCCGGGATCGTGGTCAACGGCGATGTCGAGGACCGCAGCCTGAACGACGCGGTGGAACGCCTGCGCCGCTCGAGCAAGGTGGACATGCCCCTGGCCTGGCTGGAACAGGTGGGCACGGTGGGCGATGCCTTCCGCGATCCGCGCTGCTGGTCGTCCTCGACCTTCTACCTGGGGATCGCCAGCGAACCCGTGCAGCCTGGCCCGCAGCAAGGTTTCTTCAGCTTGCGGGAAGTGGCCAGCGGCGCCTTCAAGCTGCCCTTCGACCACAACAGCCTGGTGGCCCAGGCCCATGAACGACTGCTGTCCAAATCCTTGTACAGCAGCCTGCCGCTGATGTTCCTCGGCAACGAATTCAGTGCCCCCGAGGCCGTGGCGATCTTTTCCACCGTGCTGCAACGCCCGGTGCTCAAGACCAGCATCCGCCAACGCCTGCTGAAGATGAGCGAAGCCGGCTACCTGCGCGACACCGGGCGCAAGAAGAGCGGCGACGGCGGCCGCCCCCAGGCGACCCTGGACAACCTCAAACCCGAGCAGGTGTACCTGTTCGATCGCTGCTTCCTGGAGTGACCCACATGAGTTCGAACCCCGATAACCAGTGCCTGCTGCAAACCCCCTATTTCAGGGTGGTCCGTGAGCAGGGCTACTTCATCATCAAGGAGGCCCAGGCGGTGAACGGCGTGGTCGCCATACCGACCCTGGCCGATGGCCGGCTGATGCTGGTCGACCTCAGGCGCCGGGCCATCGGCGGCCAGTCCATCGAGTTTCCACGAGGGGCCATCGATGCCGGCGAAAGCCCCTGCGATGCCGCCGCCCGTGAACTGCAGGAGGAAACCGGCTGGCAGGCATCGCAGGTGCGCCAGCTGGGATTGCTGCACAGCAACACCTCGCTGATCGCCAGTGCCGTTGCCGTGTGCCAGGTGGAAATCGCCGAGCAGCAGGCCGGCGCCACCGATGGCGAAGTGGACAAGGTGCTGTGGGTCAGCCGCCAGGAACTGCTGGCGATGATCGCCGCCGGGCGCATCACCGACGGCCATACCCTGTCGGCGGCGATGATGCTGCTGGCCCACGAAGCGAGCTAGGGCCGCCCCCACTTCTCCAGGGCGAACTCGACGAAACTGCGCAGCTTGGGCAACCGGTAGCGGTCCTGGGCATAGAGCAGGTGCATCGCCCGCAGCGGCAGCTGGTAGTCCTGCAACACGGCCACCAGCCGCCCCTGGCGCAGGTCTTCCTCCACCAGCGCATCGGGCATCATCACGATCCCCAACCCGCCCCGCGCCGCGCGATGCAGGCCGGAGGACGTATTGGCCAGCAATGAGCCGGACACGGGTATCAGCACATCCCCCTCGGGCCCGTGCAAGGGCCACTGGGTCGCGGTGGAACTCCACTCGTCTCCCGCCGGAAAGGCGAAGGCCAGGCAGTTGTGCTGCGCCAGGTCCTCGGGCACCTGCGGGGTGCCATGGTGCTCCAGGTATTGCGGCGCGGCGCAGATGGTCAGGGTGTAGTCCTGCAATGGCCGGGCAATCAGTGCATTGGTGTCCAGGTTGCCCAGGCGGATGGCCACGTCGAAGGTGCCATCGGTGAGGTCGAAGCGCTGGTTGGCCAGGTTCAGCTCGACCTTGACCTCCGGGCAGCGCTGGCGGAATTCACTCAGGGCCGGCGCCAGGCGCTCGGTGCCGAACGTCACCGGCGCGGTGATGCGCAAGGTCCCGGACGGCGTGCCCTGGGCCTGCTCCGCCAAGTGCTCGGAGTCGGCCACCAGGCCCAGCACCGCCAGGCAACGCTGGTAATACTCGGTGCCGAACTCGGTCAGGCGCTGGCGGCGAGTGGTGCGGTTGAGCAGGCGCACCCCCAGGCGTTGCTCCAGGGCCCGCAGGTGATTGCCCACCATGGTGGTGGAAAGGCCGCACTCCCGGGCGGCGGCGGTCATGTTCCCCGCCTCCACCACCTTGACGTATACCGACATCGCCTGGAACAGATCCATTATCAAGCCCTGCTTCAAGATGATTAAAGATCTGCCGAGTTTATCTAGCCTGGCTGGCTAACGATACTGGCGACACCCCCACCCGTGATGGAAGTGAACCGCCATGAGCGCCGCCCTGATGAGTACCTACCAGCCTTTGTCCCTGAACTTCAGCAAAGGCCTGGGCACCCGCCTCTGGGACCAGGCCGGCCGCGAATACCTGGACGCCATCGCCGGCGTGGCCGTGACCGGTGTCGGTCATTCCCACCCGCGCCTGGTCAGCGCCATCAGCGAGCAGGCCGGACTGCTGCTGCACACCTCCAACCTGTACAGCATCGACTGGCAGCAGCGACTGGCGGGCCGGCTGACGGCGCTGGCCGGCATGGACCGGGCGTTCTTCAACAACTCCGGGGCCGAGGCCAACGAAACCGCACTGAAACTAGCGCGCCTGCATGGCTGGTACAAAGGCATCGAGCAACCGCTGGTGGTGGTGATGGAGAACGCCTTCCACGGCCGTACCCTGGGCACCCTGTCGGCCAGCGACGGGCCGGCGGTACGCCTGGGCTACGGGCAATTGCCCGGGGATTTCCTCAAGGTGCCCTTCGGTGACCTGGCGGCCCTGGAGCAGGCCGCCAGCCGCCATGGCGCACGCATTTGCGCGGTGCTGCTGGAGCCGATCCAGGGCGAGAGCGGCATCCAGCTGGCACCAGCAGGTTATCTGAAGGCACTGCGCGAGCTGTGCTCCCGGCGCAACTGGCTGCTGATGCTCGACGAGATCCAGAGCGGTATCGGTCGCACCGGCCGCTGGTTCGCCTGCCAGCACGAAGACGTGGTGCCGGACGTGATGACCCTGGCCAAGGGCCTGGGCAACGGCATCCCCATCGGCGCTTGCCTGGCCCGGGGCAAGGCCGCGCAACTGTTCACCCCCGGCAGTCATGGCAGTACCTTCGGCGGCAATCCCCTGGCCTGCCGGGTGGCCTGCACGGTACTGGAGATCATCGAGGAACAGGGCCTGCTGGCCAACGCCGAACGCCAGGGCGCGTTGCTGCTCAAGCTGTTGCGCGAGGAACTGTCGGGGCATCCGCAGGTGCTGGAGATTCGTGGCCTGGGCTTGATGATCGGGCTCGAACTGCGGCATCCGGCTCCGGACCTGGTGCAGGCTGCCGCCCGGGATCATGGGCTGCTGATCAACGTCACCCGGGGCAAGACCATCCGCCTGCTGCCACCTTTGGTGATCGATGAGGACGAGATACGGACGATCGTCCAGGCATTGCGCCAGTTGCTGGATCGCCCATGAGCGCCTGCGGGAAACATCCCGCTGCGCGGAGCAATGCCGGGGGCTAACGCAGTTAGCTCCCGGCAGGTGCTGACACCTGGCTCAGTCGTCCAGGGCCTGGGGCGCCGCTGCGGGCTTGGCCTGCTTGCCAGCCTTGGCATTGGCTGGCTTGGCCTGGGGTTCCGGCGCCGGGGCCGGGGCGGCCGCCTGCTTCTCGGCCGCCGGCAATTGATCGATGGCGCTGAACACGTCCTTGAGTTCGATGGCCCCGGAATGCTCCAGCTTCTTCTCGCCATCCTTGCCCACCAGGATCACCTTGGTCTGGGCCCCCGCGCCCAGCTTGAGGCTGCGGATCAGGGCCATGGTGGATTGCGGGTCGATGTCCTTGCCATCGCGCTGGCCGATGGTATTGAGCACCGTGTACAGGACCATGTTGCGTTCGTTGAAGGCCTGGCGATTGGCAGGCTCCTCGAGGGACTTCTTCAAGCTCACCAGGGTCGGGTCGACGCTGCTGGGGGCGATCACGATCAATGGCCGTGATTTGCCCAGGTCCTGGGCCAGTGGGCCATCGTTGTCGGCAGCCAGGACGGGGCCTGCGACAGCGAGCAGAGTTGCGAGGGTCAATGACCGAATGAACATGCGTCTCTCCTTATATTTTCCACGCAGTAATGATTGCGCATTGCGGGAAAAGGTCCAGGCCACGACTCAAAATCTGACATTTTTCTAACCCCGGCACCCGCGGCCCGGCTGGGCCACGCCAGGCGGCGCAGGACCGCCGACACGCTTGCCAATCGACTCCCCGCCTTCTGTAACAGCAGCGAAACCTGCCTGGCCACTACTACCTGGCGTAGTCTTCAAGTGCTTCTCGAATAACAGCCTGCAATATGACACCCCTAATTCTTCGCCTCGACAAGCACACACACTTGCGACAACTAACCAACCAGTCCTGAACGCTTTAAAGTTATTTACGAAGTGTCATTTTATAAACGCCAGAAAACAGTCATTAACGAACCGGTTCATTTAACTAGAGGGGCCACTCTTCGGCGCCATCGCCGCTCCACTTAGCTGTCGACAAGCAGCGCCAGGCCTGACGCAAGTTATACAAGCGCCTCCAGGCAACTACACCGAACAATGATCTGGAACAAACAACCCGATTACCCACTACTTGTTCTTTCATTATCCGTCGCTCTATAGTTCGGCGCGGCACGGACAGCCCGTAACAAACACAATACAAACGGCAACTCGTTACATTCCCGAACACTATCCAACTGCGGATTTATTCGAATGAGCGTCCGATCCCGATGATTCCCCTCCTCGTCTGCGACGATTCGAGCATGGCCAGGAAGCAGGTGCTGCGTACCCTGCCCGGCGAATGGCGGGTATCCGTGACCCAGGCCTGCAATGGCCGCGAAGGGCTGGAGGCATTGCGCAAGGGACTGGGCAAGGTGGCGCTGCTGGACCTGACCATGCCGGTGATGGACGGCTACCAGGTGTTGAGCGCCGTGCAGGAAGAAGGCATCGACACGCAGATCATCGTCATCTCCGGCGACGTGCAAGAGGAAGCGGTACGCCTGACCCGGGAGCTGGGTGCCCGGGCATTCCTCAAGAAACCTTTCGATCCCCAGCAACTGCGCAGCCTGCTCCACGAGCTGGAGCTCCTGGACAACGGGCGCAGCAAGCCGGTGCCCGATCCGTCGCCGGCACCGGTGGTGACCTTTCGCGATGCCTTTCGCGAGACTGTGAACGTCTCCATGGGCTACGCCGCGGCACTGATCGCCAAGGTCCTGGATGTGTTCGTGCACCTGCCGGTCCCGCACGTCAACATCCTGGAGGCCGGCGAGCTGCAGATGCTGCTGACGGACGCCAATCGCTCGCGGCAACTGACCGCCATCTGCCAGAGCTACATCGGCAGCGGCATCGCCGGCGAGGCGCTGCTGATATTCCATGATTCCTCGGTGGCCGACATCGCCCAGTTGATCGAACAGGGCACCGACCCCTACCAGGAAATGGAAGTGCTGATCGACCTGTCCAGCGTGCTGATCGGTGTCTGCCTGAGCAGCATCGCCGAGCAACTGGACGTGTTCTTTTCCGTGGGTCATCCCCAGGTACTCGGGGAGCACACCGCCATCGACGAGCTGATCGTGCTCAACCAGCAACGCTGGAAGAACACCCAGGCCGTGGAGATCAGCTACAGCCTGGATGAGCAGAACATCCACTTCGACCTGCTATTGCTGTTCACCGAGGACTCCCTGGCCCTGCTGGAACAGAAACTCGCCTACCTGATGAGTTGAACCATGCCCAAACGAATGGATTTCAGTGAACTGCACTGGCTGCTGGCGGTGGTCCACGGCATCGACGTGGGAATCGTCGTGCTGGACCTCGAATGCCGGGTCCAGGTGTGGAACAGCTTCATGGAGAACCGCTCCGGCGTGGCCTCCAAGCAGGCCATCGACCGCTCGTTCTTCGAGCTGTTCCCGGAAGTCGAGCGCCCCTGGTTCAGCCGCAAGGTCGGGCGGGTGGTGGCCCTCGGCACGCCGGCCTTCACCATCTGGAAACAACGGCCGTACCTGGTGCGCTTCAAGAACTACCAGCCGATCACCGGCCAGGGCGAGTTCATGTACCAGAACACCACGCTGCTGCCCCTGCGCTCGTCCAATAGCGAGATCCACCACGTGTGCCTGGTGATCTACGACCTCACCGACGTGGCGATCAACAATCTGGGGCTGCAGAAGGCCAACCAGCAACTGCAACAGCTGTCGCGCACCGACCACCTGACCCAGCTCTACAACCGGGGCCACTGGGAACAGCGCCTGCAATTGGAATATGCCCGCCACGACAGGACCACCGCCCTGCTGATGCTGGACATCGACCACTTCAAGTCGATCAACGATCTCTACGGCCACCAGGCCGGCGACGCGGTGATCAAACGCCTCTCGGAGCTGATCCACCAGCACCTGCGCGACAGCGACGTGGCCGGGCGCTACGGCGGCGAGGAGTTCGCCATCCTGCTGCCGCGCACCGACCTGGACGGCGCCCATGCCCTGGCCGAGCGCCTGCGCCAGGCGGTGGAGCAACAGGCCGTGGTCCACCACGGCCAGAGTATCGCCTTCACCATCAGCCTGGGCATCGCCTGCCTGGATCACACCGCCCGCGACCACCGCTGCCTGGTCGAATGGGCGGACCGCGCGCTGTACGCCTCCAAGCATGCCGGACGCAACCGGATCAGCACCCACGCTGCCTGAGCCGCCCGGTAAAAAAAATCCCTCGGGGCGAGGAGAAATTCCCGGCCTTGGCGGTCAATCCGCAGTCCACTTGCCTGCCCGCGCTATTAAGGAGTGCCACGCGCATGTCTCGATCCACGCCGCAACAGAACGCCCAGGAACAATGGCACAACGCCGTGCACCGCTATGCCCAGGACATCAACCGCTATGTCGAGACCGGCATGCGTGAAGGCTGGGACAACCTGCAAGAGCCCTACCTGCCACCCACCGAGCACCTGCTACCGGCCTGGCAGGCAGCCCTGGAAGAGAACAACGCGGGCCCATGGGACCAAGCCACGCGCCAGGCTTTTCGCCAGGCCTGGCCGCCGGCGCACTTTCCCCTGACGCCACGCCTGGACGACCAGGGCCAGATGATCCCGGCCCTCGCCCTGCTGGCCGACGGCAGCCTGCTGGCGCGGATCGGCGCGCCCTACGAGGCGGGCTCGGTGGTGCACATCGACAACGATCGCGTCCGGACCCTGGACCGGGTGGAGTACTTCGGCGCCTGCCCGCAGCGCCGCTACTTCGCCTGGGCCCGGGCTGAAGGCATCCAGGTCACCGACGGTTGGGACGGCCCACAGGTGGCGAGCTTCGCCTGGCCCGAGCGGCTCGCCGGATTGCCCGCGGACCTGAAGCTGCGCGAACGCGCCACTCCCAGCCGCCTGATCCCCTTCCCCGACGGCCAGCGGGTGCTGCTGGTCAGTGCCGATGGCATCTTCGTCCTCCATGCCGGTGGCGCCACCCGCCTGCTGCGCAACCTGGAAGAGCTGCGCCAGGACCTGGCCAAGGGAGTCGCCGCCGAGGACCTCAACCTGGACCTGGACATGGAGCACGGGGCGATTTCAGCCGACGGCCAGTGGATCGCCGTGGGCGAGCAAAGCAGTTCGCACCTGGTGTTCGATGCCCAACTGCAGCAAGTGGCCGAGATCGGACCCGGCAGCGAATACCCGCACTTCGCCTGCTTCAACCAGCGCGGCGACCGCCTGCTGCTCAATGCCTGCCACTTCTACAGCGGTGCCAGCCTGGGCGTCGCGGTGGCGGACCTGCCGGGGCTGGTCACCGACTTCTACAGCGACGACCCACGCACACCGGTGCTGCAGGAGGGTGCCCGGGTATACGCCGCGGCCTCGCGGGGCGACGAGTTCATCATCGGCGATGCCTACGGTTACCTGCGGGCCTTCAGCGAAACCGGCGAGGAGCGCTGGCAGCACTACGTCGGCTCGACCCTGTGCGCCATGGACATCAGCCCCGACGGCCAGACCCTGGTGGCCGCCACCTACGCCGGGATCATCGTGCGCATCGAACTGGACCGTGGCCGCCCGGACTGGCAGATCGGCACCGGCGCGCACCACGAAGTGCAGCGCTGGTTGTTCTGGAAGGACCTGGCCAAGCCGCTTCTATGGTGAAAAAGCTCAGCCCGGCTAACGCGAGAACTCGACCTGCATCTGCAGGTTGGCCGGATCGTCGATGGCTTGCAGGTACTGCTCCAGGCTGACCTCACCGGCACAGGCGCGAGCCCCCGGGAGCAGCGGCTGGCCATCGAGCACCTTGAGGATCACCGCCACCGCTGCGCAGCTGGGGATCTCCGGGCCATGATCGTTGGCGGCGGTCAGTTGCGCTCTCATCGACAACGGCTGGCCGTCCTGGCCCAGGCCATGGACATCGACGTACATGGCGCTCAAGCCATCGCCCAGCCACTCGAACCAGGTTCCGCAGCGATGCAGGCGCGTAGCCCAGGGCGCCGGGTCGCGCACCAGCCCCAGCTTCACCGCCTGGGCCAGCAAGGCATTGGCCAGCCCGGCGACCTTGAGCCCGGCACCCGCCTTGAACGACAGGGTATGGGCGCCATAACGGGCGGCGAACAGATCCAGGTCCGGCACATCGACATTGGCCACCAAGCGTGTGCCCAGCCTTGGCAGCTTGCGCAGGGTCAGGCCCTGCCAGCCGATCACCGGGTGCGGCCGGCCGTCCTTGAGCTGCAGGATCGGCCGGCCGGCATAGGCCAGGACGCCGAGGATGGTGGACAGCCCCGGCATCTTCGCCGAGGAGGAAATGCCATGTTCGATACGTTCGATCCGGGAAAAACGCTGGCGATGCTCATCGATGATCGCCGTCGACAGGGTCGGCACCGAGCTGCAGCCGCTGAGCACCACCACCCCGGCGGCCCGGGCCTGGGCATCGAGGGCCGCGATGCCGGCGACGAACTGGCGACAGTCGGCCAGGTCGCAGTAATTGACCCCGGCCTCGATACAGCCGCGCGCCACGGCATGGGATTGCCCCTGGAACGGTCCACCGGTGTGGATCACCCAATCGATCTGCAGGCGCTTGAGCGCCGGTGCCCACTCCTCGCCCATGGCGTCGCCGCACCAGCCTTCGCAGGGCTGGCCGCCCTCCGCGCGCAAGGCCTGGACCTTGGCCTCCAGGCGGGCCGGGTCACGTCCGGAAACCACCAGGTGCAAGCCCCGACGGTGGATCAGGTAGCGGCAGATGATGCTGCCAAAATTGCCATAACCACCGACCACCAACACTCTGAGCGTCATTACCTGCATCCCTGAAATAAATACGTTGCGCCGCTGGATGAGCGGACCTTGCGGCGCGGCAGCTTCCGCGATTTGCCCTGGAGCGACAAGTGCCGGCAGCCGCCGGATACCTTCCGGCGAGGGCCCGACAGGGCCGCGCGGAACACTTGTAACATTAAGTTGCTAAAAAATTGCCAATGCCAGTCCGGCATAATGCTATGCAAATTCCTCATCCTCTACGGCCCAGGAGCGTGTTAGCCTCGTCCCGCTATGTCGGCCTCGCATAACAAACCCGCAGCTTCATTCAATCAAGCGGGATAAAGACGCCTTGCTACCCCCCTGCTTCACCTTCATCTGCCCAACCAACGTTTCGCTGCGAGCCTTTCGATCATCGGCTCGCCAAGGGAACTGATTGCAAAATTCGATTCGACCCGAAGGTCGATCTCTCGATCCCATCTCGGAGCTGTTATGTCCAGGCTTTCCCATCAAGATTTGCGCCGCGGTTTCCGTGAACTGATCGCCTCATCTTCCTGCTATCACACCGCTTCTGTGTTTGACCCGATGTCCGCCCGGATCGCCGCCGACCTGGGCTTCGAGGTCGGTATCCTCGGTGGTTCCGTGGCCTCGCTGCAGGTCCTGGCGGCCCCCGACTTCGCCCTGATCACCTTGAGCGAGTTCGCCGAGCAGGCCACCCGCATCGGCCGTGTGGCCCAGTTGCCAGTGATCGCCGACGCCGACCATGGCTACGGCAACGCCCTCAACGTGATGCGCACCGTGGTCGAGCTGGAGCGCGCCGGCATCGCCGCGCTGACCATCGAGGACACCCTGCTGCCGGCGCAATTCGGCCGCAAGTCCACCGACCTGATATCCGTCGCCGAAGGCGTGGGCAAGATCCGCGCGGCCCTGGAGGCCCGGGTCGATCCGGAATTGGCGATCATCGCCCGGACCAACGCCGGGATCCTGCCGGTGCAGGAAATCATCAGCCGCACCCAGCAGTACGAACGCGCCGGCGCCGATGCCATCTGCATGGTCGGCATCCGTGATTTCGAACAACTGGAGCAGATCTCCGAGCACCTGAACGTGCCGCTGATGCTGGTGACCTACGGCAACCCGGCGCTGCGCGACGACGCACGTTTGGCCCAGCTGGGCGTGAAGATCGCGGTGGATGGCCACGCCGCCTATTTCGCGGCGATCAAGGCCACCTACGATTGCCTGCGCGAACAGCGGCAGATCTTCACCCAGGCCTCGGACCTGAGCGCCACCGAACTGGCGCACACCTACACCCAGCCCGAGGAGTACATCGTCTGGGCGCGGGAGTTCATGAGCGTCAAGGAGTAACACCGGCAATTGGCCGGGGTGAGGCGCAACGCCTCAACCCTGGGCCGATTTCAACGCGCCTTCCACGCAATCCAGGACCTGGCCTATGGTCCAGGGCTTGCGGATGAAGGACACCGGATAGCGCACCCCGGAACTCTCGGGAGTCTCGTACCCCGACATCACCACGATCGGCATCCCCGGTAAGTGTTCGCCGCACAGGTTGCTCAGGCTTGCGCCATTGAGCCGGCCAGGCATGGTGATATCGGTCAGCAGCAGCGCCACGTCCGCGGCCCGTTCGTGGAGGAATTCCCAGGCCTGGTCGGCACTGTCCAGGGCCTGGGTGGCGTAGCCCTCGTCCTCGAGGATCTCGCACAGGAACTCCAGCACCGTCGGCTCGTCCTCCACCACCAGGATCAAGCGCCCGCAGGCGTCGCTATCGATGGGCGAAGCTGAATACATGGATCACACTCCCTGGCAAGTTGGATGGGCGAGCCAAGCCGCCGACACACTTATGAGCGAAGGCGCGAAGATAAATTCACTTGCCGCGACCGTCGGCGGATAATGCCAGCCCCGCACGCGCCACCCAAGTGGTGCCGTGGTTGAAAACGGAGGTGGTTCTTTCCATGGAGTTCGATCCCAAGCGACTGGCCCAGGCCAGGCACCTGGTGGTATTCAGCGGCGCCGGAGTCTCGGCGGAAAGTGGCATCCCGACCTTTCGCGATGCCTTGACCGGCCTCTGGGAAAACTTCGATCCGGCGCGCCTGGCCACGGTCCAGGCCTTTCGCGACGACCCGGCGCTGGTCTGGGGCTGGTACGAATGGCGGCGCCAGAAGGTGCTCGCGGCCCAGCCCAATCCGGCCCACCTGGCGATCGCCGAACTGGGCCGGCGCCTGCCGCGCCTGACCCTGATCACCCAGAACGTCGATGACCTGCACGAACGTGCCGGCAGCGTCGATGTGCTGCATCTGCACGGCAGCCTGCACAGCCCCAAGTGCTTCGCCTGCAACCGGCCCTTCAGCGGCGCGCTGCCCATGCCATCCGTGCCAGAGAGCGGCGCGCGCCTGGAGCCGCCACGCTGCACCGGCTGCAATGGCAAGCTGCGCCCCGGCGTGGTGTGGTTCGGCGAAGCGCTACCGGAGGCGGCCCTCAAGCGCGCCTTCCAGGCTGCCCGCGAGTGCGACCTGCTGCTGTCGGTGGGCACCTCCGGGCTGGTGCAGCCGGCGGCGCAGATTCCCCAGCTGGCCCTGCAGCAAGGCGCCTGCGTGGTGCATATCAACCCGCAGCCGCAACCCGGCAGCGCCCCCGGGGAATACCACCTGGCGGGCAAGGCCGGGCAGGTGCTGCCACAACTGCTACAGCAGGCCTTTACCTGATTTCCGGGTGGCCCGCAGTGGGCCACCCTCTGCTTTCAAGGATGTTTCAAGATGTCGGATACCCAAGACTTTTCATGGTTCGAAGCGGCCTGGGAACAGCGCGAGGAACAGATCTACCGGAGCTTGTTCGGTGACCTCGGCCCCGGGATCTACCCCCTGGACCCGAGCCTGTTCCGCGACGCCGAAGTCGATCCGCGCTGGCTGACCCATGGGGTCTTCGAGTCGCCCCCCAATGCCCGACGCGAGAGCTGGCTGTACGTCACCTCGGGCCTGTCCAATGCCTGGCACGCGGAGCAACCCGAGCCGGACGGCTGGTCCGGGATGGGTCGCGAGCTACTGCTGGAAACCCGTGAGCAATCGCCATGGGCGCTGTACCTGCTGCGCCACTTCTGCGCCTACCAACTGTTGTTGTCTGCCGGTCACTTCGGCGAGCGACCGCTGCTGGACGAGTGGGACCGCATGCGCCTGGGCAACCCCATCGACGGTGCCGGCAGCCTGGTCGAGAGCGTGCTGTTCATCGCCGCGCCGGGGTTTCCCGAGACCCAGCAACTGCTCTGCGGGCGTTTCGACTTCCTGCAACTGGTGGGCCTGACCGCAGCGGAACACACCTGGGCGCAGGCTGAAGGCTACCCCGAGCTGCTCCAGCGCCTGACCCAGGCCGGTGCCTCGCCGGTGATCGATCCACGGCGCGCCAGCATCCTGTGATGCGCCCGAAACCCGGGGGCAAGGGCACGCCTCATCATTTTTCCCGCCACGACGGGTCGTCATGAGGTAGATTCAAAGAGCGAACACCCTCGCAGCGATCGCCGCTTTCTTGCCCTGCCGCTGGAAACCAGCCCCCGGATACGGGCGGCCCCGTTCACTGCCCCGCTCTTTCGCGCCCCCGCCCCCGGGATCGGTGGCGCCGCTTTCAGGAAATGGATGAATGCCGCAAAGACATGTGATCAATGCTTCGGTCAGCCCGAAAGGCAGCCTGGAGACCCTCTCGCAACGTGAAGTGCAACAACTGAGCGCCGCCAGTTCCGGCAGCATCTACACGCTGTTCCGCCAGTGCGCCCTGGCCATCCTCAATACCGGCGCCCACGTCGACAACGCCAAGACCATCCTCGACGCCTACCACGATTTCGAAGTACGGATTCACCAGCAGGATCGCGGCGTGCGCCTGGAGCTGCTGAACGCTCCGGCCGATGCCTTCGTCGATGGCGAGATGATCGCCAGCACCCGGGAAATGCTCTTCAGCGCCCTGCGCGACATCGTCTACACCGCCAACGAACTGGACAGCCAGCGCATCGACCTGGAGAGCTCCCAGGGCATCACCGACTACGTTTTCCACCTGCTGCGCAACGCCCGCACCCTGCGTCCCGGCGTGGAGCCCAAGCTGGTGGTGTGCTGGGGCGGCCACTCGATCAACACCGACGAGTACAAGTACACCAAGAAGGTCGGCCACGAGCTGGGCCTGCGCAAGCTGGACATCTGCACCGGTTGCGGCCCCGGCGTGATGAAGGGGCCGATGAAGGGCGCCACCATCGCCCATGCCAAGCAGCGCATGAACGGCAGCCGCTACCTGGGCCTGACCGAGCCGGGCATCATCGCCGCCGAGGCGCCCAACCCCATCGTCAACGAGCTGGTGATCCTGCCGGACATCGAGAAGCGCCTGGAGGCCTTCGTCCGGGTCGGACACGGCATCATCATCTTCCCCGGTGGCGCCGGCACCGCCGAAGAGTTCCTGTACCTGCTGGGCATCCTGATGCACCCGGACAACCGCGACCTGCCGTTCCCGGTGATCCTCACCGGGCCCAAGAGCGCGGCGCCGTACCTGGAGCAGCTCAACGCCTTCGTCCTGGCGACCCTGGGCGAAGCGGCCGGCCAGCACTACCAGGTGATCATCGACAACCCGGCCGAAGTGGCCCGGCAGATGACCGAGGGCCTGAAGACCGTCAAGCAGTTCCGCCGCGAGCGCAACGACGCCTTCCACTTCAACTGGCTGCTGAAGATCGACGAAGGCTTCCAGCACCCGTTCGACCCGACCCACGAAAACATGGCCAACCTGCAACTCAGCCATGCCCTGCCCCCCCATGAACTGGCGGCCAACCTGCGCCGGGCGTTCTCCGGCATCGTCGCCGGCAACGTCAAGGACCAGGGCATCCGCCTGATCGAGCAGAAAGGCCCGTACAGCATCCATGGCGACCCGGCGATCATGCAGCCGCTGGACCAGCTGCTCAAAGCCTTCGTCGATCAGCACCGCATGAAGTTGCCCGGTGGTGCCGCCTACGTGCCCTGCTATCGCGTGGTCAGCTGAGCCCCGAAACCCGCCCCACCGCCGCGCGTCAGCCCATGGCGCGCGGTTCGTACCTCGATCAAGGCACGGCGCCAACCTCCGCTGATTCGGCTGGCGACTGCAACTGGCCTTCGAGCTGGCGCCCGAGGTAATACACCCCGGCCATGACCCCATGTTGCGGATCATGCAGTTGCCTGAGCCAGGCCTGGTCGAATGCCTCGCCCAGGTCCCGGCGGGTCTGGGCTTGCAAGTCGGGCCGAGCGTCGTCCTGGACCAGCGCCCGGACGCCGGCCACCCCTACCGAGATCAACGCCCCGGCCACACGCCCTACTGCAGCGGCCACGGCACCGGCGACCCCACGCCCGGCGAACTGGGCCTGGAGTTTTTCGCTGGTCTGTTGTGCTACCCGGGGCACGCCCGAAATACCAGTGGCCTGCTCGGGCAGGCGTAGCTGCTGCAGCAACGGCCCGTAGGCCGGCAACCGGACGATCGGCTCGACCTGCAACAACTGGCGCAGGCTGGCCCGCTGGCTCGCCTGCGGTCCCAGGTCGATGGCCATGATTCCTTCCAGGTGCTGGTCCAGTTGCGCCGCCGGCAACTGCAGGCGGGTGCTGACCTGCGTCAGTTGCAGGCGCAGCTGCTGCACGTAGAACTCCATGGCCTGGGCGGTGATCTGGTCGGCATCGATCTCCAGCGCCACCGGCGCCAGCACCCGCTGCTGGTATTGCTCCTGCAGGTATAGCGCCAGGCGCCTGGAAGCCTGCTCGCTGTCGCCCCGGCTGTTGAGCGAATACCAACCAACCTTCAGCGCCAGCCATTCCTGGGTCCAGTAGCCGCTGAACCAGGGGATGAAGCTCTCGTCGGTCTGCTGGTAGACCCGGGTCCGCCAATGCTCCATGGAACCCTGGGCGTAGACTTCGGCCTGTGCGGTGGCGCGAGCGGAGGCCTCCAGCAAGGCGCGGTCGACCTGGCGCCAGGTAGCCGGGGCCACCGGAGCCGGCGCCACGGGCTCGGGACCGCGGTTGGCGCAACCGGCCAACACCAGCAAGCCCAGGACGAACAACCAGGTTCGACCTCGACCGGCACCCAGCGCCTGTGAACACACGGCACGTCCCTCCGCTATCGGCGGCGCCGCGCCCATCCGAGCCGCGCCGACCTTTTTCCAGTATAGGTAGCGCGACACAGGTATATTGCCCGCGCGCTCGCGCCACGGACCTGCCGCCCTGCCCAAGGAACCTTCATGCTCTACCGTATCGCCGCCGACAGCCTGGTGCTGTTCCACCTGTCCTTCATCCTCTTCGTACTGCTGGGCGGCCTGCTGGTGCTGCGCCAGCCACGCCTGATGCTGCTGCACCTGCCGGCGGCGGCCTGGGGCGTGGCCGTGGAAGTCGGGCACCTGGAATGCCCGCTGACCCGCTGGGAGAACCTGCTGCGCCATGCCGCCGGACAACAGGGCTACGCCGCCGGATTCATCGAGCATTACCTGATCCCGCTGATCTACCCCGCGGGGCTGACCCCGGGCATCCAGTTGTGGCTCGGCGCCGTGGTGCTGCTGATCAACCTGTCGGTGTACGCCTGGCTGCTCCGATGCTGGCTGCGCCGGCGCCACGGCTGAAGCCCGCGGGGCCGGCCACTGGCCCCGATTTTCCGCAAAACGCACGGGCAGGCCATCCAGGCCTGCGCAACTGGCACAGGCACGTCGCTATATAGTTTTGTATATTTCGCTATCGAATCACGAGATCGCCCCATGCCCGCCTCTCCCGCATCCCCGCAATCACGCCCGCAACCGCCGCCGCGCCGCGAACGCCAGTCGCGCATGCGCCATCGGCAGCTGATCCTCGACGCGGCCTGCAACGAATTCGCCGCCAAGGGCTTCAGCGCCTGCCAGACCCTGGACATCGCCCTGCGGGCCGGAGTCCCCAAGGCCAACCTGTATTACTACTTCCACACCAAGGAGAACCTCTACGCCGAGGTCCTCGAACCGTTGCTCGAGCCCCTGGGCCAGGCCTCGGCCCTGTTGGCCGCCAACGCCGAGCCGACGACCGCGCTCACCGCCCATATCACCGCGCGGCTGCGAATCGTGCAGGCATACCCGTTGCGCTCGAAGATTCTCTGCAGCGAACTGCTCCATGGTGCGCAGCAGTTGCCCGATAGCTGGCGCCAGCGACTGCATGCCCAGCAACAGAACGAAATCGCCTGCCTGCGCAGCTGGATCGAGGATGGCCTGATCCAGGCCGTCGCTGCGGAGCACCTGCTGCTGTTCATCGCAGCGACCACCCAGACCTATCCCACCCTCGGCTGGCAGATCGCCCTGATCCAAGGCCGTGGCGAGCCCAGCGACGCCGACTTCCAGGACGTCGCCAGGACCTTGACCCGGATGATCCTGGCCGGCGCCGTGGGCGCTTCGGGCATGGGCCAGGACCGGCCGGCCCGGGCACTGGCGGTCTAAGGTTGCGCCAGCTGCGCGCAGGCCTCGCCCAGGGCCTGCCAGGTGGCTTCGTCGGCCGGGATCAGGTGTTCGATGCGCAGCGAGGCGACCGTGATGTCCTGGGGCATGCCGAAGGTGGTGAAGGTGGACAGGAACCGCAGTTCGCCCTGGGGCCCACGGACCCGAGTCAGCAACAGCGGCGCCGACACTTCGGCCGCATCCACCGCCAAAGGCACCGGCAGGGTCGCCAGCAGCGCCGCCAAGCCGGGAGCCTCGCCAGCCTCCCGGGATGCCCGTTGCCAGGCCACCTGGCGGATCTGCTCGGCATTGATCAGGCAATCACCCAAGCCTGCGGGCGCCAACAGCGTCACCAGCAGGTTGAAACCTTCGCCCAGTGCTTGCCGGGGCAGGCCCAGCAACTGGAACAGCGCCTGGGTCGCCCGATTGGCCGCCAGCACCTGCCAGCCGCTGTCGATGACGATCGCCGGCGCGGGGTTGTTGGCTTCCAGCAAATGCAGCAACGCCGTGCGCACCGGGGCCAACCCCGGATCGCTCAATGGCAGCGCGGCATAACGCGGCGCATAGCCGGCGGCGAGAAATACCCGGTTGCGCACTTCCAGGGGCGTTTCCAGGGTATCCAGAAGACGCTGCAACAAGGCCGGGCTGGGTTGTGCCCGACCGGTCTCGACGCAACTCAGGTGCCGTTGCGACAAGCCGGCCTGCAAGGCCAGGTCCAGCTGGCTCAGGCGCGCCTGATGGCGCAGCCGGCGTAATTGCATGCCTACGGCCTGCCGGTCGATGCGGGAATGCTCGAGGGTATCGGTCATGGAGACGGTCATCCGTTGCGCTCCGCCCTCAGCCCAGGGTCTTGCAGAAGATCAGCTCCGGATCCTGCTCGTCGAGGTTTTCGATCACCCCGCTGGGGTGGAACCCGGCCTTGGCGATCATGGCCCGGGAGGCCTGGTTCGACTGGTTGCAAGAGATGAACAATCGTGGGGTACGACACGCCTGCTCGGCAGCCAGGAGCAAGCGCAGCGCCACCCCCTGGCGTTGCTGCCAGGGGGCCACGGCCACCAGCGCGACGAAGCCGTATTCGAAGAAATCATGGTTGAGCAGCAGGTAGCCAACCACCTGCCCCTGCGCCACCTCGACCCAGCCCTCGCCCCGTGCAACGGCTTGGTCGACCTGCCGCCCCCGGGCCGGATGCTGGCGGGCGTAGGGATCGCACTCGAGCATGGCCGGCACGTCCGTGGGGTCGGCCAGGCGAATCGTTCGGCCAGCGCCGGCTGCTGGGTTCGGCTGGTGGTTGCTCATGGTCGTTCGGTCCTTGAAGAGAGGGGCACGGGCTTTAGCACAACGCATCGGTGCGCGGCTGTCTATGACCTGCGGGGTCATTGAGTGGCGCAGCGCTCGCCACTTAGCCTGTTTGCATGACGTTGTTCAAGGAGTTTTACCGTGAAAACCACCTTCTGGATGCTCTGTGTCGCGCTGTTCGCCGGCCATGAACTGGACGCCGTGGCCCAGGCCGAATGGCGCCTGCTCTATGGCCTGCGCGACCTCGAGCCAGCGCCGGCCCAGCAGTTGTTCATCGCCTTGCACGTGCCCCTGGGCCTCGCCTTGATGGCCCTGGCCGGACTCCCTCGGGCCCGGCTTCGGCGCATTACCCGACAGGCCCTGGCCGGATTCGCGGTAATCCATGCCGGGCTGCATTACCGCCTGCAAGAGCACCCGCTGTACCTGTTCGATTCGCTGCTGTCCCAGGGGCTGATCCATGCCTGGGCGGCTGCCGGCCTGGGCTACCTGCTGCTGGACCTGGGAACCCGGCATCCGCGATTCGCCAATGCCCACCGCCCCTGATCGAGGAACACTCATGCCCCGCCCCTACCCCGCGCTCCTGGCCTTGCTGGTTTTCAGCGGCTACACGCTGTTCACCCTGATGCAGGCCGAGCAATCGCTGCTGCAGTTCGGCTTGCAATTGCTGTCGCGCCCGGACACCGCGCAAGTGGTGATCGACCTGTACCTGATGGCCATCCTGGCCGGACTGTGGATGCTGCGCGACGCCCGCGCCCGAGGACGATCGGCGAGTTCGGTATGGCCCTACCTGCTGCTCACCGCCGTGTTCGTCTCCATCGGCCCGCTGCTGTACCTGGTGGTCTGCGGCTGGCGGGACCGAAGCCAGCCCGGGAACGGCTGACGCCGGGGCTCAGATCAGGCGCTGGATCTGCTTGTGGCGCCAGACCAGCTTGAAGTAGCTGACCTGCAGCACCAGCATCGCCAGGTAGGCCACCGGGAACGCCATCCACACCCCTTGCAGGCCGAACTGCGCATCCAGCAAGTAGGCCGCCGGCAACTGCACCCCGAGGATGCAGAAGATCGAGATCGCCACCGGCATCAGCACCGTACCGCTGGCGCGCATGATGCCGCCGATCACCGCCTGGAAGCCGAACACCAGCAGGCTCCAGAACATGATGTGCAACAGGTGCCCCGCCTGGACCAGGGCCGCCGGGTCGATGATGAACAACCCCAGCAGCCAGTGGGAAATCAGGTAGCCCAGCAGCACCAGGGCGCCGGTCAGGCACAGATTGATCAGCAACCCGGTGCGCAGGATCGGAGTGATGCGCTGCAGTTGTCCGGCACCGATGGCCTGGGCCCCGAGGATCGAGGCGGTGATGGCGATCGACAGCGCCGGGAACTGCACGTAGTTGACGATCTGGGTCACTGCGCCATAGGCCGCGGTGGCCTGGGAACCGTGGTGGTTGACCAGCGCCAGGATGACCAGCTCCGACAGCGAGATCACCACCATCTGCACTCCGGTGGGCAGGCCGATGCGCAGCACCTTGGCCAGGATCGCCCGGTCCAGCTTCAACGCCGCGAACAGCGCCCGATCGAAGGCCAGCGGATGGGGCTGGCCCCGCAGGCGCCAGACCAGAAAGCCCATGGCGATGATGTTGCTGGCCAGTCCGGCGAAGGCCGCACTCTGGATCCCCAGGGCCGGCAAGCCCAGCCAGCCCTGGATCAGTGCCGGGGTCAGGAGCAGGCCCACCAGGGTCGAGACGATCAGCGCCAGCAAGGGCGACAGGGTATCGCTGACGCCTCGCAGCAACTGGGTGAAGAGCACGAAGACCAGCAGCAACGGCAAGATCAGCATCATCACCCGGGCATAACCCACCGCGTCATCCAGCACGTCCGCCGGCGTGCCCAGGCCCTGCAGCACCGGCCGGGCGAAGAGCATGCCCAGCACCGCTCCCACCAGGCCGATCATGGCCCCGAGCAACAGGGTGCTGCCGGCCACCGACTTGACCGCATCCAGCTCCCGGGCGCCCCAGGCCTGGCCGATCAGCACCGAGGCCCCCGCACCCAGGCCGATCACCAGGGCGATGAAGAAGAACAGGATGGGAAACATGCCCGACACGGCCGCCAGGGCCTGGGTCCCCAACAGCTGGCCGATATAGATGCCATTGAGGGTGCCGGAGAAAGACTGCAGGAAATTCGACAGCACCATGGGCAGCAGGAAGAGCAAATACACCTGCCAGAGCGGTCGCTGGGGAGCAATGGACATGGAACGGGCAACCTCGAATCAGGGCGATGAAAAGGGCCACGGGCCCCGGGTATGACCGACCGCGATTATCAGGCTCGACGGTTCGGCAGGCGCACGGGATGGCCGCACGCGCTATGGCCAGTGCCGGTCAGCGGTTCACGTTGACCACCACCCGCCCACGGACCTTGCCCTCGAGCAACTCGGCGGCGACACCGATGGCCTCGCCCAGCGCCACTTCGCGGGTGATCAACTCCAGGTGCTCGAGGTCGACCTCGGCGGCCAACCGCTGCCAGGCATGGACCCGCTCCTGGTATGGCCGGGTCACGCTGTTGATTCCCAACAGGCTGACTCCACGCAAGATGAAAGGCGCCACCGAGGCCGGAAAATCCATGCCCTGGGCCAACCCACAGGCGGCCACCAGGCCATCGGCGGCGGTACCGGCGCAGACATTGGCCAGGGTATGGCTGCCCACCGAATCGATGGCCGCCACCCAGCGTTCCTTGGCCAGTGGTCGTCCCGGCTGGGACAGCTCGGCACGCTCGATCACCTGGCAGGCCCCCAGTTGCCGCAGGTAACCGGCCTCTTCCGGGCGGCCGGTGGCCGCGATCACCGAGTAGCCCAGGCGTGCCAGCAAGCTCACGGCAAAGCTGCCGACCCCGCCACTGGCGCCGGTGACCAGCACCTCGCCCTGCCCCGGGCGCAGGCCGTTACGTTCCAGGGCGATCAGGCACAGCATGGCGGTGTAGCCGGCCGTGCCGATGGCCATGGCCTGGCGCGGGGTGAAGGCTTGCGGCAGGTGGATCAGCCAGTCGCCCTGCACCCGAGCCTTCTGCGCCAACCCGCCCCAATGGCTTTCGCCCACGCCCCAGCCATTGAGCAAGACCTGGTCGCCTGCCCTCAAGCGAGGGTGGCTGCTGGACTCCACGGTGCCCGCCAGGTCGATGCCGGGGACCATGGGGAACTGGCGCACCACCGGGCTCTTGCCGGTGATCGCCAGGCCGTCCTTGTAGTTCAACGTGCTGTAGGCAACCTGCACACTGACCTCGCCCGGGGGCAGCCGGGCGTCTTCCAGCTGCGTCATATCGGCGCGATAACCTGCAGTGTCTTTGTCGATCACAATGGCGTTGAACATCCGGGACTCCTGCTTGGAAAGTGGTCTGTCGGCAACGGGCAAAGGCCGGGGGCACCAGCGCGGCACAGGGACATGCCGGCGAAGGCGCCATCCTACGCAAGGCCCCGCGTAGCGTCCACGTTGACACCGACATGGCAAACCCGGGCATCGCGGCGTTACCATTGCGCCCGAGTTTTTGTTGATCGAACGGATTCCCGACCTTGTCCCACCTTCTGGAAAAAGCCGCTGCCCGTGGCGACCTCGCCGCACTGACCCGCCTGCTGGATGCCGGCGCAGACATCGAATGGAAGCACAAGGGAACCGGCCGCACCGCGCTGCTGGCGGCCACCATCGCCGGCCGCCTGCCCGCCGTGGCATTGCTGCTGCAGCGTGGCGCCAACCCGCAACAACCCTGCAAGGCCCTGGGCTACAGCTCGCTGTCCTGGGCTGCCGGCAACGGTGCTTGCGCCATCGCCAAGCTGCTGATCGAACACGGCGCAGCCCTCGACCAGGTCTCCCCAGACCTGCGGCGCAGTGCCTTGATGAATGCCGCCCAGGGCGGCCATGCCGAGATGGTCAGCCTGCTGCTGCAGGCCGGGGCCGATGCCCAACTGCTGGACTTCCAGCAGCGCAACGCCTGGTCCCTGGCCGAAGACAAGGGCCATGGGCGAATCATGCAGTTGCTGGCACAAGCCGGTGCCGGGGAACAGCCTCCAGCGCAACCGTCCCCGTACCTGCCGTGGCCGGATCTGCCGGCCGATGCCCACAGCAGCAGCGACCCGATCACCCAGGTGCGAGCCTATACCTTGGCCGTGGAGGCCTGGGAACGGCGCGGCAAGGCCCAGGCACGCGACGGCCTGGACCAGGACTTCTGGGCCGAGCCCCGGCAGTTGCTGGAGCGCTTCTGCACCCTGCGCGACAGGGCCTATACCCGCGCCTCCTATGGCTCGCCCACCACCTACTCGAAGGACAACGAACTGCTGGCCTGCCAGCTGCTCAAGCCGAGCCAGGCCGAAGTGCTGATCCGCGACCCCGCTTCGCGCAGGCTGCGCTACGAGTATCGTTTCCTGGTCAAGCTGGCGGCCGGGCAATGGCGGATCGACAACGTCAAGCGGCGCCTGGCCGGCACCGAGAAATGGGAAAACACCATTCTTTGAATCGCATGTACACAAGGACCCATGCCCGATGAAATACGACGACGCTTCCTGGCATTACGGCGGGGACTTTCCCAGCGACCTGCCGCCCAGCGCCGGGGGCACCCATATCGGCCTGTTCCTGGCCTGGATGCTGCTCAACGGCTTTGCCAGCGAAGAACTTGAAGAAGATGCCGCCGAGGAACTGGCGCAGCTACGTTCACGCAAACTCGATGGCCGTGAGTTCCTGTTCAAGATGCTCGATGAAAGGCTCTACGACGAAGACTTCAACGCCGAAGGCAATGCCTTCGCTGCTGCCTACTATGCGGGAAAGGACAGCAACGTCCGCTACAGCGAGGACTATGAGCAGCTCCTGGCACCAGTCCCCGATACGATCTACCGGGTGGAGAACAGCTGGAGCAACTACGACCTGCTCGCTCCGGTGCTCGATGGCCGGCTGGCGCAATGGCGAGCCATGGGCCGCCCGGAACACCTGGACTGAACCGCGCCGGCCGGCAATTGTGGTTAAATGCCGCCCCGAAAAATTGCCGGTCGCGCCGATGAACCCTCAAGCCCTCGCCACCCTCAACCAACACCTGCTGGACGCCCTGGCCAGCGCCCCAAGCGAAACCCGGCGCCTGTTCCACGGGCGCGGGCGCTGCTGGCCGGGCCTGGAACAAGTGACCGTGGATTGGCTGCAAGGCGTGCTGCTGGTGTCGCTGTTCAAGGAAGTGCAAGCCGGGGACCTGGCTGCCTTGAAACAGCTGCTGGTGGACCTGGGCGCCACTGCGCAGTGGCAGGCCAGCGGCGCCACCAGCCTGATGCTGCAACACCGCTACCTGCCCGACAGCCTCGGTGAATGGTTGCTGGGCGAGCCGGTGGAATCCTGCACCATCACCGAGGAAGGCCTGGATTACCGGGTGGACCTGGGCAGCAAGCAGAACAACGGCTTGTTCCTCGACATGCGCTACGGGCGCAACTGGGTGCGGGCCAATGCCCAGGGCCTGAAGGTGCTGAACCTATTCGCCTACACCTGCGGATTCTCGGTGGCGGCGATCGCCGGCGGGGCCGAGAAGGTGGTCAACCTCGACATGTCCCGGGCGGCCCTGAGCCGTGGCCGCGACAACCATCGGCTCAACGGCCACGACCTGGGCCGGGTGAGCTTCCTCGGCCATGACCTGTTCAAGTCCTGGGGCAAGGTCAAGCAAGGCGGCCCTTACGACCTGGTGATCATCGACCCGCCCTCCTTCCAGAAAGGCAGCTTCGTGCTGAGCAAGGACTACGCGCGAGTGCTGCGGCGCCTGCCGGAGTTGCTGACGCCGACGGGCCGGGTGCTGGCCTGCATGAACGATCCAGCGTTCAGCGTGGAGTTCCTGCTGGACGGCATGGCCGAGGCCGCGCCAGGGCTGCGTTTCGAACAGCGCCTGGACAACCCGCCGGAATTTCCCGATGCCGATGCGCAATGCGGCCTGAAGGCCCTGGTGTTCAACCAGCCAGCGTAGCCGTGGCGGCCACCGGGCCAGCCTGGCGGCGCAGTTGATCGACCGCATCGTCCTTTTTACGGCCGCTGCGCGCCCGGGCGCAGCCTCGCCAGCTCGGCATGAGCTTTCAGGATCGGCGCGGGGTTAGAGTGGCATCCGGTATTCGATGAATCCCGAATTGTCCGCCACCCAGTCGTAGAGCTTTTGCGCGCGCTTGTTGGTGGCGTGGGTGTGCCAGTACAGCCGTGCGCAATCGTGTTGGCGGGCAAAGGCCTGGACCCACTCGATCAGCTGTTTGCCAGTGCCGCCGCCACGGACCTGCGGCGCCACGTACAGGTCCTCCAGGTAGCAGAAGTCCGTGGCGGCCCAGGTCGAACGGTGCAGCACGGAGTTGACGAACCCCACCAACTCGCCACCTTGCACCGCCACCGCCGAATACACCGGCTCCCGGGGGTCGAAGAAACGCTCGAACGTGCGCTGGCTCACCTGTTCCGAAAGGCTTACCTGATAGAAATCCTGGTAAGCCAGCCACAATTGCTGCCATTGCTCCCGATCTTCGGCCTGGATGGCCCGTACCACTACCGTCTGTTGCTGCTCGCCCATGACGCTCTCCTCATGAAAAACCGGAAACAACACTGCTTCCCGGGGATATCGAAGAGCGCCAGCTTAGGCAGCTAACGGCCTGTTGTAGCAGGCCAATTCTAATTTCAACAGCAGACCACTTGCCCTCGCCTGCCAGCACCTCACAACGCTGGCAACTGATGGGTGACGCAATGGATCCCACCCCCGCCTGCGGCGATGGCATCGATATCCAGCTGCACCACCTCGCGCCCGGGGTAGAGCTGGCTGAGCAGGTCGTGGGCCTTGGCGTCGGCCACGGGATCGCCGAACTCCGGGGCGATCACCGCGCCGTTGATCACGAAGTAATTGATGTAGCCCGCGGCGAAGTCTTGGTTGCCCCGGCTGAAACGGCTCTTGCGCGGATTCAAGGGCGGCGACAGGGTGTGCACCTTGAGCTTGCGGCCATCGGCATCGGTGGCGTTGCGCAGGATCTCCAGGTGCGCGCGGGTCACCGCGTGGTCGTAGGAGTCCGGATCGTTGTCGAGGTTGGCCACCACCACCCCGGGAGCCGCGAAGCGCGCATAGAAGTCGACGTGGGCATCGGTGATGTCGTGCCCCTTGATCCCCGGCAGCCAGATGATCTTGCGCAGGCCCAGGCAAGCCTTGAGCTCGGCTTCGACCTCGGCCTTGCTCCAGTCGGGGTTGCGATTGCGGTTGATCCAGCTGCTCTCGGTCATGATCCCGGTGCCGTGGCCATCCACCTCGATACCGCCGCCCTCGCCCACCAGTTCGCTGCGCAAGTAGGTGGCGCGCGCGCCATCGGCGACCTGGCGTGCCAGGCGCGCATCCCGGGAATGGCGCTGCTTGTTGCCCCAACCGTTGAAGTTGAAGTCCACTGCGCCCAGCTCGCCTCGGGAGTCGACCACGAAGTTGGCGCCGATATCGCGCATCCAGATATCGTCCAGCTCGGTGATCACATAGGTGACATTGCGAGTGCCACACAGCTCCTCGGCCAGGCCGCGCTCATGCTCGCGGCAGAACAGGGTCAGCGGCTCATGGGCGGCAATCGCCCGGGCGATCCGGCCCTGGGCCTCCTGCACATCGCCAGTGAAATCTTCCCAGATCGCATCCTGGGCACCGAAGGCCATGAAGGCCCGCTGGTGACGATCGCCTTCGTCGGGCATGACCCAGCCCTCCTGTTCCTGTTCTTGGGCCAAGACCCGACGGGCGCCCAGGCCCAGGGTAGTCACGGCGGCGAAACCGGCCAGCAGCGAGGCCTGTTTGATGAATGTACGTCGGGTCGACATCGGTCTTTCTCTCAAGGGGGATTGCCTGAAGTGGAACGGCTCAGGGTGCTTTTATCGTAGCCGTCTTGAACTGGGTCCAGATGCGCATTCGGGCCCGCATGTCGGCCTGGGGAATATCGCGCCCCGGCACCAGGCGGGCAAAGGTCGCGGCATCCGGGTAGATATCCGGGTTGCCCACCATCCGTGGATCGATCTGCGGCCGCGCCTTGGCATTGGCCGTGGGGTAGCCGGTGAAATTGCTGATGGCCGCCATGTTCTCCGGGCGCATGACGAAGTTGATGAAGGCATAGGCGTACTCCGGGTGCCGGGCATCCTTGGGGATCGCCATGGTGTCCATCCACACCGTGGTGCCCTCACGCGGGATGCGGTACTGGAAGTCCACCGGCTTGCCGGCTCCGTCGGCGGCGCGCTGGGCCTGGGTCACATCGCCGCTGTAGCCCAGGGACAGGCACAGGTTGCCATTGACCAGGTCGGTCACTGGCTGCGACTGGAACTTGCGGATGTACGGCCGCAGCTTGAGCAACAGCTCGCTGGCCGCTTGCAGGTCTGCCGGCTCGGCGCTGCGCGGATCGCGCCCCAGGTAGTTGAGCGCCACCGCCAGTACTTCGTCGGGCGAGTCGATCACCGAGATCCCGCAATCGGCGAAATGCGCCGCCAGCTCCGGCTTGAACAGCAGGTCCAGGCTGTTGACCGGTGCATTGGGCAAGCGTTGGGCGATCTGCCCGGCGTTGTAGGTCAGGCCGATGGTGCCCCAGGTATAGGGCACCGTGGCCTGGCTGGCCCGGGGGTACTGCTTGCGCAAGGCTTGCAGGCCGGGCTCGATGTCGTCCATTTGCGCAAGCTTGGCGGGGTCGAGGTTCTGCAGGCTGCCAGCACGCATCAGTCGCTCGGCCACGGTGTCGCCGGGGAAGATCAGGTCGTAGCCGCTGCCGCCGGTCATCAGCTTGGCCTCCAGGACCTCGCTGCCTTCCATGACGTCGTAGATCACCTTGATCCCGGTCTCGGCGGTAAAACGCGCCAGGGTGTCCTGGGCGAAGTAGTCGGCCCAGTTGTACAGGCGCAGGGTCTTTTCTTCAGGCGCGGCCTGGACCTGCGCAGCCATCAATGCCAGTGCCAGCGCGCCAAGGCGCAATGTGCCGATGCGGTTCATGCTCATGCCTCCCGAGGGTTCCAGCGTGAATGCAGGTGTTGGCCGTCGAGGCTCAGCAAGGGCCCGTACATTTCCGGACGACGATCACGGAAGATGCCCCAGGTCCGGCGCTCCTCGGCCATGGCCGCCAGGTCCAGCTCATGCAAGAGCATGCCGGTGGTGTCGCGGTCGGCCTCGGCCAGCAGCTGGCCCTTGTGGTCGCAGATGAACGAGGAACCGTAGAACTGCATGTGCAGCTCTGAGTCGCTGCGAGCCACTTCCCGCCCGACGCGGTTGGCCGCCACCACCGGCAGCAGGTTGGCCGCGGCGTGCCCACGCATGGTCATCTGCCAGTGATCCTTCGAGTCCAGGTCGGCGGCGCCAGGCTCCGAGCCGATGGCCGTGGGGAACAGCAGCACCTCGGCACCCTGCAATGCCAGGCAACGGGCGGTTTCCGGGAACCACTGGTCCCAGCAGATGCCCACGCCCAGGCGGCCGAACGCCGTGTCCCAGACCTTGAAGCCGGTGTCGCCGGGGCTGAAGTACTCCTTCTCCTGGTAACCGATGGCGTTGGGGATGTGGGTCTTGCGGTACACCCCGAGCAGGCGTCCGTCGGCATCGGCCACGCTCAGGGAGTTGAAGTAGGCGGTGCCGGCCCGCTCGAACCAGCTCAGCGGCAACACCACCCCCAGCTCCTTGGCCAGGGCGGCAAAGCGCTTGAGTATGCGGCTCTGGCCATACTCTTCGGCCAGTGCCAGGTGCCGGTGCTGCTGTTCGATGCAGAAGTACGGCGTGGCGAACAGCTCCTGCAGCAGGATCACCTGCCCGCCGCGGGCTGCGGCCTCGCGCACCAGTTGCTCGGCACGCTCGAGGTTGTCCGCCAGGTCCCAGGTACAGGGCATCTGCAACGTCGCGACGGTCAAGTTGCTCATGCCGACACCTCCAGTGGCCAGCGCGGTTGCTGCTGGGTGATGCAATGCACGCCACCACCGCCATGGGCCAGGTGGTTGATCTGCACCGGCACCACTTGCCGCCCGGGGAAGGCCTTGGCCAGGACCTGGGCCGCGACCTGGTCGGCCTCGATACCATAGGCCGGCATGATGATCGCGCCGTTGGCGATGTAGAAGTTGGTATAGGAAGCGCAGAACACCTCGGCCTGGGTGTCCACCGCGGCAGTGGCTTCGAACAACTCCACCAGTTCGAAGGCGCGGCCCTGGGCATCCCGGGCCAGCTCCAGGGCACGGCGGTTCTCGCGCACCACTTCGGCGTACACCGAGCCTTGGTCATGGGTGGCGTCCACCAGCAGCAGGCCGGGACGGGCGAAGGCACAGACGCCATCGACATGGCCATCGGTCATGTCGCCGGTCACGTAGTCCGGATCGCCGGGCAGCCAGATGGTTTTCTTCACTCCCAGCAGGCGCTCGAAGATCTCTTCCATCTCGGCCTTGCCCAGGCCCGGATTGCGATTGGGATTGAGCAGTACCGACTCGGTGGTGATCAGGGTGCCTTCGCCGTCCACATGGATGGCGCCGCCTTCGTTGGCCAGGTGGGTGCCGAAGCAGTCCAGCCCCAGTTGGTCGAGCAGGCGCCGGGCCAGGCTGCGGTCCAGCTCATGGGCCGACTTGCCGCCCCAGGCATTGAAGCGCCAGCTGACGCCGGCCAGCCCGTGCTGGGGATGGCAGACGAAACTCGGCCCGGAGTCGCGGCACCAGCTGTCGTCCACGGCCTGGACCACCCGCTCGACGTTGGCGCCGCAGTGGCGCCGGGCGCTCTCCAGGGCCGAAGGATCGACCACCAGCTTGACTGGCTCGAAACGTGCGATGGCATTGGCCACCCGGGCGAAATCCGCCTGTACGTCGGCCAGGGTCACGCCCCAGCCCGACTCCCACAGGTCCTGGTTATGGGGCCAGACCATCCAGGTCGCCGCGTGGGGCACCCACTCGGCGGGCATCCGCCAACCGCTGTTTCGACTGTCATTGCTGTGCATGGGAATCGCGCCTCTCGATTAAGGTTTTGTTATCAGCCAACAAATACCGGTGCAACCAATGGCGCCCATGCTATGGCTTTGAAAATCCCGCAACAAACGATAGATTTAGTGAAATTCTGATTAGCTGGGCTTATCGATAATGTTAAAACACTGGCCTCCCCTGAACGCCCTGCGCGGCTTCGAAGCCGCCGCGCGCCTGGGCAGCTTCCACCAGGCGGCGCAGGAGCTGCACCTGACCCAATCGGCCATCAGCCAGCAGATCCGCAGCCTAGAAACCTTCCTCGAACAGCCGCTGTTCTACCGCAGCGGGCGCAGCGTGACCCTGACCGATGCCGGGCATGACCTGCGCAGCACCACCCAATCGCTGCTGCAACAACTGGCCGTGGGCATTCGCCGCCTGGAGCAGTACCGCAAGCCCAACCAGCTGGTGGTCAACACCAGCCCGGCCTTCGCCCGCCACTGGCTGCTACCGCGACTGGGCGAATTCAACCGCCTGCACCCGGAAGTGGACCTGTGGCTGTTCACCAGTTTCGAGCCGCCGGACATGGCCACCCAGACCATCGACGTGACGATCCGCGACGACCTCAGCGCCCAGGCCGAATGCAGCTACCTGGAGCTCTGCAGCGACCAGCTCTATCCGGCCTGCCATCCCTCCCTGCTGGAGCAGCCCCAGGCGCTGCGCACCACCTTGCACGGCGAACGGGAAATGGACTGGAGCCACTGGGTGGTGGAAGGCGGCACCGACGTCGGCCAGCGCAGCAACGGCCTGAACTTCTCCGACCCGGGATTGCTGCTGGACGCCGCCTGCGCTGGCCACGGCATCGCCCTGGTCAGCCAACTGCTGGCCCAGCAAGCCCGGGCCCAGGGCCAGTTGCAGCCGCTGTGCGAACAAAGCGTGCGCGGCCCGACCTGGGCCTGGCTGGTGCATCGCGACAGTGAAGGCAGCTCGCTGACCCGCAGCTTCTGCAGCTGGTTGCAAAACGCCCTGGAGCAGGCCTGAAAAACCGCTTTGCATTCCTGGCGGTAACCCCTGCCCCGGCGCCGCCTTAAGCTGGCGCCGGTGCAATCCGCACTGCCTCCAAGGAATCGCGCGTGCCCCCGATCCCCGACATCAACTGGTCATTGTGGTTGTCCACCATGCTGCCCATGGCCCTGAGCGCCGGTCCCGGCAACCTGATGGTGGCCAGCTCCGGCGCCCGCAGCGGCGTGCGCCGCTCCCTGCGCTTCATCCTCGGCCTGGACCTGACCTACTTCCTGCTGGCCCTGCTGGTGGGCCTCGGGCTCTACCACAGCCTGGCGCAGCAGCCGCAACTGCTGCGGGGCCTGCGGATCGCCGGCAGCCTGTACATCTTCTGGCTCGGCCTGCGCCTGTTGCTGCGCCCACTGCGCAAGCCCGGCGAGCCAGAACAGGCGCTGTTGTTCCGCGATGGCGTGGTGCTGCAACTGGGCAACGTGCAAGGGCTGGTCATGCTGCTGGTGATGTTCTCCACCTTCAGCCCGGCCACCAGTGCCGGCAGCCTGGCGGTGGTGGCGCTGAGCGCCGCGCTGATCGCGGTGAACCTGTTCGGCCACCTGCTCTGGGCGGGCCTGGGCTCGAGCCTGCAACCGCTGCTACGTGCCAGGCCGGGCTTGCTCAAGGCGCAAAATGTGCTGTTCGGCTTGCTGCTGATGGGGGTGGCGGCGTGGATCTTCCTGCGCAATGGCCTGGCCTGAGCCGACCGCCTCAGTGGTCTTGCAGGCCATGCTGGCGCAGCACCCGGTCAATGAACTGCACCACCTGCTCGACCCGCTCCTGGCCCTGGGTCGCCAGGTTGCGCAGCAGCTAGATATCAGCCCGATGCGCCGGGACATCCGGCAACACCCGGCACAGCCCCAGGGGTTCGGCGATATAGGCCGGCAAGGCGGCGATCCCCAGGCCAGCCTGCACCGCCTGGAGCTGCGCTTGCAGGTTGGCGGTGCTCATCCACAGCGGCTGGCCGCCACTGAGCCGGTCCAGCCAGCGGGCCAGGGGCATATGTTCCAGGGCCTGGTTCCAGCCGATCAAGCCATGCCGGGCCAAGTCTTCGGGCGCTTGCGGACACCCCTGGGCCTGGGCATATGCCGGGGAGCAGAACAGCGCCTGGGTCAGCGCGCCGACCTTGCGCAAGGTGAAGTTGCTACCGGCTTCCGGCCGGTGCAGGCGCAGCACCAGGTCACTGTGGCTCTGGGTGAGCTTGACCGAGCGCGCGGCATTGACGAAGTCGAAACGGATCTCTGGATGACCCGCACGAAACGCCGCCAGGGCCGGGATCAACAGATGGCTGCCCATCAGCTCCGGGCAATCGATGCGCACCACCCCGGCCATGCGCGCACCGGGCCGGGCCAATTGGCGCTCCATCTGGCCAAAGCGTTCCTGGGCCTCGAGCGCCATGGGCAGCAAGTCGCGGCCGGCCTCGGTGAGGAAATAGCCCTGGGTGGTCTTCAGGAACAGCGGCGTATGCAAGGCCTGCTCCAGCATCTGGATCTTGCGCGAGACCGTGGCCGCCGACACCTTCAGCGCCTGTCCGGCATCGGTGATGTTGCTGGCGTTGGCGACCGCAATGAAGAATCGCAGATCATCCCAATTCACGCTTACCTGCCTGTCCTTGCGAAATCAGGCCGGGATCTTATGCGAAAAATACTCTGGCGCGATCAGAGTTTTCTTCAGTCGCGGGCCTGGAGCTGTAGAGTGAAGGCGTCGCCCAACCCGAGGACAAGGACCGCCCCATGCTGGAACTGCACACTGAACGCCTGCACCTGCGCTCCCTCAACGCCAATGACTGGGAGCTGTTCCTGACCCTGCACAGCGACTCCGATAACCTGCGCTATGTCTGCGACCCACTTTCCCGAGCGCAGATCGAGGAGCGCTTTACCTCGCGCCTGCCGCACTGGAATACGGATTCGACCCACTGGCTGTGCCTTTTGATCAACGACCGCCACAGCGGTGAGGGCCTGGGTTTCACCGGCCTGCGGATCAGCAACGGCGACGCCTCCGAGGCCGAGGTCGGCTACTTGTTGCGTCCGCAGCATCAAGGCAAGGGACTGGCCGTGGAATCCCTGCGCGCCGTCATCGAGCACGCCCGGCACACCCTGGGCATCAAGCAGCTGATCGCCACGGTCACCGACGGTAATGCGCCGTCCTGCAAGGTCTTGGAGAAATGCGGCTTCGCCTTCCTACGCCGTGACGAACGGGCCTTCCAGCTGGGCGGCGAGGATTGCGACGACCTGATTTTCAGCTGTCGCCTGACGGCTTGATGCGGCGCCTTGTCGCGGGTTTTTCTTGACAGGAAAAATTCGCCACGGCTATTGTCTGACAACCTGACTTACAAGGTTTACCCATGCTCGAACTCCAGCGCCCCGACTCCCTGGTCGTACGGGTCGTCAACGCCATCCGCAATGAGATCGACTCCGGCCGACTGGCTCCCGAGTCGCGCCTGCCCACCGAACAGCAACTGGCTGAACAGCTCAATGTCAGTCGCTCGGTGGTGCGCGAGGCCATCGCCCAGCTCAAGGCCGATGGCGTGCTGATCGCCCGCCGTGGCCTGGGCTCGTACATCTCCAAGACCCCGGCCGGCACGGTGTTCCGCTTCCCCCAGAGCGAAGGACGCCTGGCGGACCTGGCGCAGATGTTCGAGATGCGCCTGTGGATCGAGACCCAGGCCGCGTCGATCGCCGCCCAGCGCCGGGACGCCGACGACCTGCAACGGATGCAGGCCGCGCTACAGGAAATGCACGACAAGCGCAGTGATTTCGAAGCCGCAGCCCTGGCCGACGTGGCGTTCCACCGGGCCATCGCCGAAGCCAGCAAGAACGATTACTTCGTGGCCTTCCATGACTTCCTGCGCAGCCAGCTGGCCAGTGCCCGCAAGACTGCCTGGGAAAACTCGGCGCTGCGCCTGGTCGGCGGTTCTGCCGACGCGGCCCAGGAACACCAGGCGCTGTACCAGGCCATCGCCGCCGGTGACCGCCAGGCCGCCGCCGGCTGTGCCGATGCCCATTTGCGGGCCTCGGCCAAGCGCCTGGGCCTGGAGTTGCCTACCCTCGACTGACCCTATTGCGCCAGACCGCAGGCCGAGCCTGCGGTTTTTATCGGACTACTTAGTCTGACAACCTGATAACCAGACTGATACGGACACCTGGAACCATGATCTACGACTTTTGCATCATCGGCGGCGGCATCGTCGGACTGGCCACGGCGATGGAGATCCTCAAGCGCCAGCCCGGCGCTTCGCTGGTGGTCCTGGAAAAGGAAAGCGTGCTGGCCAAGCACCAGACCGGGCACAACAGCGGCGTGATCCACGCCGGGATCTACTACGCGCCGGGCAGTCTCAAGGCCGACCTGTGCAAGCGCGGCGCCGAGGCCACCAAGCAGTTCTGTACCGAGCATGGGATCAAGTTCGAGGTCTGCGGCAAGGTGCTGGTGGCCTCCAATGCCCTGGAAGTGCAGCGCATGGAAGCCTTGTACCAACGCTCGCAGCTCAATGGCCTGAAGGTCGAGCGCCTGGATGCCGAGCAACTGCGCCAGCGCGAACCGAACATTGTCGGCCTGGGCGGGCTGTTCCTGGACGCCACCGGCATCGTCGATTATCGCCAGGTGTGCGACACCATGGCCCGGGTGATCCGCCGCGCCGGTGGCGAGATCTGCCTGGGGCAGACCGTCACCGCCATCCAGGAGCACGCCGACAGCGTCAGCGTCGGCACCCATGGCGGCAGTTGGCGGGCGAAGAAACTGGTGGCTTGCGCCGGCCTGCAGTCCGACCGCCTGGCGACCCTGGCCGGAGTGCGGATCGATCACCAGATCATCCCCTTTCGCGGTGAGTACTTCCGCCTGCCGGCGGCGAAGAACGACATCGTCAACCACCTGATCTACCCGATTCCCGATCCGGAGCTGCCGTTCCTCGGCGTGCACCTGACCCGCATGATCGACGGTAGCGTTACCGTCGGCCCCAACGCGGTGCTGGGCCTGGGCCGGGAAAACTACCGCAAGTTCTCCATCAACTGGCGCGATGTCGCGCAATACGCCAGCTTCCCCGGGTTCTGGAAAACCATCTGGCAGAACCTCGGCTCCGGCACCACCGAGATGAAGAACTCGCTGTTCAAGTCCGGCTACCTGGAGCAGTGCCGCAAGTATTGCCCGTCCCTGGAAGTCAGCGACCTGCTGCCCTACGAAGCGGGTATCCGCGCCCAGGCGGTAATGCGCGATGGCAGCCTGGTCCACGATTTCCTGTTCGCCGAAACCTCGCGCATGTTGCATGTGTGCAACGCGCCCTCGCCCGCCGCCACCTCGGCGATTCCCATTGGCTCGATGATCGCCGACCGGATCTTCCAGGCCGGCTGAAACACCCTGGCACTCGCGTTGCCCGGCGCCTCGACGACGCCGGCAGGATCGCGTGCTCGCGTCACCCGACAATAAATACAATGATCCAAGAGGATGCACCCGATGACCGCAGTTGAACCCAGCATTACTGCAGCGCAAACCCCACAGCAAACCAGGAAACGCCTGCGCAAGGTCGCGGCGGCCACCATCTTCGGCTCGATGCTGGAGTGGTACGACTTCTACCTCTACGCCACCATGGCGGCGATCGTCTTCTCGAAGATTTTCTTCGATACCAGCAACCCCAACAGCGCCATGCTGATGTCGTTCTCCACCTTCGCCATCGGCTTCATCGCCCGCCCCTTCGGCGGCGTGCTGTTCGGCTACCTGGGCGACAAGTTCGGGCGCAAGCAGGTGCTGGTGCTGACCTTCTGCCTGATGGGCGTATGCACCGCGCTGATCGGCCTGATTCCCAGCTACGCCTCGATCGGCATCTGGGCGCCGATCATCCTGGTGGCGATCCGGATCATCCAGGGCCTGGGTGCCGGTGCCGAACTGTCCGGCGCGGCGGTCACCTCCTACGAGCACGCCAGCGAAGGCAAGCGCGGCAGCCAGGGCGCCTGGCCGGCACTGGGGCTGAACCTGGGCCTTTTGCTGTCGTCGCTGACCATCTACCTGCTGACCATCAACGGCAACGAATTCCTCTTGGCCGGCGGCTGGCGCATTCCTTTCGTGTGCAGCATCGTGCTGGTGGGCGTCGGCCTGTGGGTGCGCAAGAGCATTCCGGAAACCCCGGAGTTCAAGGAACTGGACCAGCAGAGCCGCAAGGCCCAGGCCTCGCCGCTCAAGGCACTGTTCAAGAACGACCTCAAGGGCCTGGCCGTGGTGTTCTTCGTGGCCATCGGCTACAACGCCCTGAGCTACATCTTCAAGACCTTCTCCCTGGCCTACCTGACCCAGTACAAGCATGTCGATGTGCACGTGACCTCGCTGTCGGTGACCATCGCCAGCCTGGTGGCCATCGTCGCCGTGCCGTTCTTCGGCTGGCTGTGCGACAAGTGGAGCAGCAAGACCGTCCTGGTGCTCGGCGGCCTGTTCTCGGTGCTGTTCGCCTACCCGTTCCTGGCCCTGCTCAACACTGGCGACAGCCTGATGATCTACCTCGCCATCGGGGTCGGCACCGGCATCCTGGCACCGATGATGTTCGCGCCCCAGGGCTCGTTCCTCAGCCGCCAGTTCCCCACCGCGACCCGCTCCTCGGGCTTCGGCACCGGGCGCGAGATCGGCACCGCCATCGCCGGTGGCCTGGCCCCGCTGGGCGGACTGTCGCTGGTGGCCGCCTCGGCCACCCATTCCACCGATGGCGTGGTGATCATCCTCGCCATTGCCGCGGTGCTGGTGGTGGTGTTCGCCCTGTGTGACCAGGGCCGCAAGCACTCGGCCTTCAAGAACTGAGCGATGCAAGGTTGCGGCAGGCTCCAAGCAGCCTGCCGCAGCCTGTTAAGCTGGCGCTGGTTTTTTTTTCGCAGGCCATCCCATGCAAATGCCCAGTACGTTCGGCGTCGATGCCGAAGGCTTGATCAGGCTGCCTCCCGAGCCGCCCCTGCAACCTGGGTTCGGTGCCCTGCTCGATGAGCTGTGCCACCGCCTGGGCCAGCCATCGCTGCACAGCCTCTACCTGTACGGCAGCGTGGCCCGGGGCGAGGCCCGGGTTGGGGTCTCCGACCTGGACCTGACCCTCATCCTGCGACAGCCACCTACCCCGGGCCTGCTCGATGAGCTGGAACAGCTGCGCCTGCAATTACAGGCGCGGCATCCCGAGGTGTCGAAGATCGATTTCGATATCGGCCACCTGGAGCAAGTCCTGGCCAGCGACAATCGCCACAGCTGGGGCTATTGGCTCAAGCATCATTGTCGCTGCCTGCTGGGCGAGGACTTGCGCCAGCGCTTCGCCCCGTTCAAGCCCAGCCGGGAAATAGCCCTGGCGGTGAACGGCGATTTTCTTGCGGTGCTGAACGACTACGCCACGCGCATCGACCACGCGCCAACCCCTGGGCAGACCCTGCGCCTGCAACGCGAGGCCTCGCGCAAGCTCCTTCGCGCGACCAACCTGCTGCGCCCGGAGCAGGAACCGAGCTGGCCCCGCAGCCTGGACGAACATGCCCAGTTGTTTGTGCGGCACTACCCGCAAATGAAGGCGGCCATCGACGAGTTCCGCCAAGCCGCCGAAGCGACAAGTCCCGCCGATGTCGGTTTCAGCAGCCGCTTGCGGCAGATGGCGCAGTGGATGAGCCAGCAAGAAAGTGGCGGACAGGTTCGATGAAGTAAAAGCCCTGCTCTGATAACTGCCTGGAGTCAGACCTGCAGTACCTCGACTCCCTGCTGTCGATAGCCTTCGAGCTCCGCGCTCGCCACTTCCCGCTCTGTCACCAGCCGGTGCAGACGATTGCAGGGCGCCACGACAAAAGGCTCCATGGCCCCGAGCTTGTCGGCGGTGGTCACGGCGATCACTTGCGCGGCGCTGTCGAACATCGCCTGCTTGATCGGCACTTCATCGAAATGCAGGGAGCTGATGCCGATCTCCGGGTGGATCGCGCAGACCCCGGTGAACAGCAGGTCGGCCTTGATCCCCTGGAGCATCCGCAGCGCTTCATGGCCGCTGGCGGCCAAGGTCGCCGGGTTGAGCTGGCCGCCAGCCAGGATCACTTGGACCCTGGGGTATTCGGCCAGGGCCACGGCGATCAGCGGCGAGGCGGTGACCGCAGTCAGGCCGATATCCCGGGGCAGCGAGCGGGCGATGTGCAAAGTGGTGGAGCCGGAGTCGAACAACACCGTCTGCCCCTCCTGCACCCACTGTGCGGCGAACTGCGCCAGGCGCATTTTCACCACGTCGGTCTCGCCTACCCGGGTGAAGTAATCCTTGCCACTGTCCTTGGGCCGGGGCAGCGCGCCACCGTGGACCCGCTGCACCAGGCCAGCGGCATCCAGCTCCGCCAGGTCACGGCGGATGGTGTCCTCGGAAACCGAGAAATGCCGGCTCAGCTCGGCGGCCATGACCTTGCCGTCGCGCTCCAGCAGCAGGAGGATCTTTTGCCGGCGCAGGGACGGCAGTTCAGCGGTGGAATGCAGGTTTTGCATGTTGATGCCCGATTCTGCGTGTTTGTGCGAGATTATCCAGGCAGGAGCAGCGGCACAAGCCTCTGGACCCAGCCCCCCCAAAGGCCCTGCGGGCCTTGGCGCAGCCTCGCCGTGGCTCGACAGCGGCTACACGGCATGCGCTGACGCTTGGTGTGGCCGCTGTCGCAGGCCGCGCTCGGGCGCGCAGCGACTGCAAGATCTGCCGGAACAGGGTCAGACCAGGCGCGGTGCCCGCGAGCGATGCAAGGCCGCTTCGCCCAGGCGCTCGCGCACCAGGGCTTGGGCCTGGCGGGTCAATTGGTCGAGGTGGCGGTCGCGCTTCTTCTCCGCCTCGATCATCGCCTTGCGCCCATGCTGCGCCAGCAGGTAAGTATGGATCTGCCGCACCTCCACCGAGTTGTAGATCGGCGCCACATCCAGCACTGCCAGCAAGCCATCGCTGCCATGCTCGCGGGTGTTCATCAGCACCTGCGGGCCACGGGCGCCCAACAGTTGGAACCCCAGGGCCTCGAAGCACTGGAGCTTGGCCGGGCTGCAGGCCAGCTCGGCATGGGGATAGCGTGCGCGCATCGCCGCCAGCATCTGCCGGGCGATGCCCTGGCGGCGCAGGTCCTGGCGGACCGCCATATAGGCCACGGCGCAAGCCTCTGGGTCGTCCTTGAGCGGCAGGTAGAGCAAGAAGCCCTGCACCTGCTCCGGGTCCAGCGGGTCGCTGGCCACCAGCAACTCCACGGCGAGATCCCGGGAACCGTCCATGGCCTGCAGGTACAGGTGCACCTCGTAGCCGACGCCGTACTGGTAGAGGTTGTACAGCGGATTGCTGGGGGCGATGGCGACCGCGCTGATGTCGGTGATGTAGTCCACCACCATCTGCTGGATCTGGCTCTGGATGGCTTCGGTGGGCGGGGCCTGGAACAGGGTGATGCTGGACATCTGGGCGGTGACTCCGAGGGTTGGGGCATGTCCGCCAGGAGCGGGCGCGCCATGATACCCCTTCACGCAGGCGCAGGGGCGCAGCGCCGCATGGCAAGGCAAGGCAAGGCAAGATTGGGAAGGCTTGGGGGGTGCTGCCCCATTGCGGCGGCGACACGCCACCGCAATCGGACCAGCCAGCCGATGCCAAGGGCATCGGTGATGTCCCGCCCGGCGAACGCGGGCGGGAGCGGGGCTTACAGCGCCATGTCGGCCGCTGGGTTGCTCTCAGGCTTGGCCATGCTGGCCGGCGCTTGAGGAGCCGCACCCTTGACTGGTGGCGGCGTGGTCAGCTGCAGCACTTCGGCGGTGTAGGCCCACTCTTTGGCCACACGCTCAGGGCTGTCGTTCAGGGCAGTGCCGTAGCTCGGTACGATCTGCTTCAGCTTCTCTTGCCAGGCTGGAGTGGCGACCTGGTCCTTGAAGACTTTCTGCAGCACGCTGAGCATGATTGGCGCGGCGGTCGAAGCGCCCGGGGAAGCGCCCAGCAGGCCGGCGATGCTGCCGTCCTGGGAAGCGACGATCTCGGTGCCCAGTTTCAGCACGCCGCCCTTCTCTTCGTCACGCTTGATGATCTGCACGCGCTGGCCGGCCTGCCACAGGCGCCAGTCTTCCTGCTTGGCGTTGGGGAAGTATTCCTTGAGCGCCGCGAAACGGTCGTCATCCGACAGCATCAGCTGGCCGGCCAGGTATTCCACCAGCGGGTACTGCTCGATGCCCACCTTGGTCATCGGCCAGATGTTGTGGGTGGTGGTGCTGGTCAGCAGGTCGAAGTACGAACCTTCCTTGAGGAACTTGGTGGAGAAGGTAGCGAACGGGCCAAACAGGATCACGCGCTTGCCATCCAGCACGCGGGTGTCCAGGTGCGGTACGGACATCGGTGGCGCGCCGACCGAAGCCTTGCCGTAGGCCTTGGCCAGGTGCTGCTCGGCAACGCTGGCGTTGTCGGTCACCAGGAACGAGCCACCCACCGGGAAACCGGCGTATTCGTTGGCCTCGGGGATACCCGACTTCTGCAGCAGGTGCAGGGCACCGCCGCCAGCGCCGATGAACACGAACTTGGCGTCGGTCTCGGTTTTCGAACCGTCCTTGAGGTTCTTGTAGGTCACGCGCCACGAGCCATCTTGGTTGCGCTCGATTTCTTCTACTTCGCTGGACAGCTTCAGGGCGAAGTTGGGCTGGGCCTGCAGGTGGGCGACGAACTGGCGGGTGATCTCGCCGAAGTTGACGTCGGTGCCGATCGGGCTCCAGGTCGCAGCGATCTTCTGCGCCGGGTCACGCCCTTCCATCATCAGTGGAACCCACTTCTTGATCTGCTCGGCGTCTTCGGAGTACTGCATGCCGCTGAACAGCGGGCTGGCTTGCAGGGCCTCGTAACGAGCCTTGAGGAACTTGATGTTGTCATCGCCCCAGACGAAGCTCATGTGCGGCGTGGAGTTGATGAACGAACGCGGGTTCTTCAGGACGCCGCTCTTGACCTGCCACGACCAGAACTGGCGGGAAATCTGGAACGCTTCGTTGATCTCGATGGCCTTGGCGATCTCGATCTTGCCGTCCTTGCCTTCAGGGGTGTAGTTCAGCTCGGCCAGGGCCGAGTGACCGGTACCGGCGTTGTTCCAGCCGTTGGAGCTTTCCTCGGCCACGCCATCCAGGCGCTCGACCATCTCCATGGACCAGTCCGGCTGCAGCTCGTTGAGCCAGACCCCGAGGGTCGAACTCATGATGCCGCCGCCGATCAGCAGCACATCCACTTTTTTTGGCTCGGCCGCATGGGCGGTCGTCAGACCTATCGACATCGCCAGCCCGATGAGGGCCGTGTTCACTTTCTTCAACATTCTGTAGTACCTACGATAGAACGCCATCCGCCGCCCGATCCTCGATCCTGTGAATCCCGGAGGGTGCGAAACAGGCATTTCGCAGGTCCCGGATGAACGCATTCATGAGAACTGGGGGGTGGGCACACAAGGCCGACGAAACGCGCTCGACCTCAGTTGTATATCGCTCCGGTGCTGACTTCTTGTCGTTGTTGGCTCAGCTACATGAGTGACACTTGTTACTCGGGGCTCGTCACGGGACACAGCCGACAGGCAGCCACCCTGCTCCTCTCCATGTTCCGCTGGCGCCGAATCGACGGGCAACGGCGGTACCCGCCTTCGCGGGAACCAGCAGGGAAAAAGGGTCGGATTCCACCAAGGAAGGTGGATGGACACTGCCTGACATTACGCTCGGCAGGTTTGCCAGAGACACCCGCACGCTTGCAAAGGACCCGATCAGGCCATTTGAAGCAAAGCACAGGGGGCATATTTTTGCACAAACGATGAACCGATTCAGCGCAAGAATATCATTACGGCATCAGCCTGTCTTGGCTGCGGCGCCCTTGGCAAGCCCCGAGGCACTACGACATCCGCCGCAATCAATGCGTCACAGGGACGCTGGCGCAAATCCTTTCCCGGCGCCGCCGCAGACCTTGGCCTGTGGCACCACCACGGGCATCATGGCCGACCGCGATACCCGCCAGACCATCGTCAAGGACAAGAAGAACAACCATGCACGCGACTTCCCTGCAAGACACCACCGCGCCCGAGGGCGTCTGCTTCGGCTGCGGCAGCAGCAACCACCACGGCCTGCACATCAAGAGCCACTGGCACGAGGACGGTATCCACGTGATCGCCGAGCACCAGCCGGAGGCCAAGTACTGCGGCTGGCCGGACCTGGTGTACGGCGGCCTGATCGCCATGCTGGTGGACTGCCACTCCAACTGGACCGCCATGGCCTACCACTACCGCAACGAACAGCGGGCCCCGGGCAGCCTGCCGCGCATCGACTGCGTGACCGGCAACCTGGGGATCAAGTTCATCAAGCCGACCCCCATGGGCATGCCCCTGACCCTGCGCGCCCGGGTCGAAGGTGAAGTGGCACGCAAGAGCCGGGTGGTGTGCGAGGTGTATGCCGGCGACGTGCTCACGGCCATCGGCGACTCGCTGTTCGTGCGGGTCGATACCCAGCGGCTGGCCGATGCGGCCCACGGCCGTGAAAGCTGAAATCGTTCCTCCCATGCCGTGCCGATCGGTGAGGGCCACAGCGCCCTCATGCGACGATTGCAGTCCTGTTCGACGCCCTTGTATTATTGAGAACGATTCACACTCACATCTCGGCGGCCAATGGTGCACTCATCTGCGAGCAACAAGCTGGGCTTCTTTTTCAGCGACCATCACCGGTGGTTGCTGCAACACATTCAAAAACGCCTGGGCAACCGTGCCGATGCCGAAGACACCGCCGCGGATACCTTCTGCCAATTGCTCAGCGCCCAGGTCGACCCGGACAGCATCGAACAACCCCGGGCCTACCTGTCCACCATCGCCCGGCGCCTGGTGTTCGACCGGCATCGGCGGCGCCAGCTGGAGCAGGCCTACCTGCAGCGCCTGAGCGCCCTGCCGGAATTGCTCGCGCCCTCCCCCGAAGAGCAATTGCTGCTGATCGAGGCCCTGGTGGCGATCGATCGTGCGCTGGATGGCCTGCCAATGATCGTCAAGACCGCCTTCCTCTACAGCCAGCTCGATGGCCTGAGCTATGTGGCAATCGCCAACAAGCTGCAATTGTCCGAACGCACCGTCAGCCGCTACATGAAACAGGCCTTGCGCCAGTGCTACCTGAGTGAACTGGGCCTGTGAGCCGACAACGCCTGGACCCGGTGGTCGAGCAGGCCATCGACTGGATGGTGCGCCTGCGTGCCGGCGAAGCGGACCCACGCCTGGAACAGGAGCTGGCCGCCTGGCTGGCCAGTGATCCTGCCCACGCCCAAGCCTGGCAGCAACTGCAAGCCAAGCTGGGGACGTCGTTCAATACCTTGCGTACCCTCGACCAGCGCCTGCCAGGGCAAGCGGGCGAAGCACGACAATTGCTGCTCAGCCCCCATGCCTCGCGCCGGCAACTGCTGCGCGGGGTGGCCGGGCTCGGCCTGCTGGGTGGCGGCCTGTGGCTGGGTGCCCGGACGCAAGTTGGCGAAACCCTGCTGGCGGACTTCAGTACCGGCCGGGGCCAGCGCCGGGATTTCATCCTGCCCGATGGCAGCCGCCTGAGCCTGGATGCCGAAAGCTCCGTGGACCTGAGCTTCGACCACCAGCAACGGCTGGTGCTCCTGCGTCACGGGCAACTGCTGATCCAGGTGGCCAGCGACTCCCGGCGCCCCCTGCGGGTGCAAACCCTCCAGGGCCAGGTCCAGGCCCTGGGCACGCGCTTCCTGGTGAGCCAGGAAGCCGATGCCAGCCGGGTTGTAGTGCTAGAACACTCAGTGCGCCTGCGCCTGCCCACCGGCCCGGTACAGGACCTGCCACAGGGCCAGGCCGCGCTGCTGCATCCTGGGCGGATCGAACTGCTGGCGCTGGACCAGGCATACCGTGGCGACTGGCTCAACGGCCGCTTGAGCGTGCTGGATGACTCCCTGGAGCAGGTCATTGCCGCGCTGCGTCCCTATTGCCGGGGCTTTATCCGAGTCAACCCGGCAATCAGCCAGCTGCGCGTCCAGGGGGTATTTCCCCTGGACGATCCGGAACGCGCCCTCGATGCGCTGGCCCAGACCCTGCCCATCCGCATCGAGCGCTACGGCCCTTGGCTCACGTTGATCCAGCCACGAAGTTGAGAGCGGATATTTTTTAAAAATAACTCTCATTCGTGTCTGGTTTTCATTTTTCGTCCCACCTATCTCCTGACACTTCAACGCAATCAGGAGAATTTCGTGCGCAACCCTTGGTTCCATGCCTTTCCCGTCGCCATCGCCGTGACTGCCCTGAGCGGCCCGGTCCTGGCCCAGGAGCAGTCCCGTCCCTTCAACCTGCCAGCCGGGCCGCTGACGGTGACGCTCAATGCCATTGCCGGCCAGAGCGGTGTCGTGCTGTCCCTGGACCCAGGCCTGGTCTCGGGCAAGCAGGCGCCAGCAGTGAACGGCACGATGACACCGACCCAGGCCATGCGCGCCGCCTTGGTCGATAGCGGCTTGCAACTGCGGCTCACCGCCAGCGGCCACTTCAGCGTCGAACCGCTCCCCGCCGCTAGCGCCGGGGTACAACTGGGCATGACCGACATCGTCGAGAGCGGGTTCGACAGCGCCACCACCGAAGGCTCCAACTCCTACGCTGCACGCGCCGTGACCATCGGCAAGGGCCAGCACAGCCTGCGAGAAATCCCGCAATCGGTCACGGTCATGACCCGCAAGCAACTGGATGACCAGGGCTTGACCGACCTCAAGGCCGCCGCCAACCAGACCACCGGCCTGGTGGGTGTGCAAGGGGTGGGCAAAGGCATGATCCTGTCGTCGCGGGGCTTCCAGATCGACGATTGGCAATACGATGGCGTACCGATCCCCCGCAACACCTACTCGCTGGGCAACTGGGCGACCCAGGACCTGATTTTCTTCGACCGCCTGGAAGTGTTGCGCGGCGCTTCCGGCCTGCTGCAGGGCACCGGCAGCCCGGGGGGCGCGATCAACCTGGTGCGCAAGCGCGGCCAGGACGCCCCGACCGTGACCCTGACCGGCAAGGCCGGATCCTGGGACCACTATGGCCTGCAACTGGATGCCGGCGGCCCGCTGAATGATGCCGGCACGCTACGCGGACGTGTGGTGCTGGACGAAGACCAGAGTGATTCTTTCATCGACAAGCAGTGGAGCAAGACCCACTCGCTCTATGGCGCCCTGGATTTCGACTTCAGCGACGACACCACCCTGGGCCTGGCCGTGAGCCGCTCGGAAGCCGAATCGCGGCCGATGATCCGCGGCCTGCCACGACACGCCGATGGCAGCCCGGTCGACGTGCCCCGCTCGACCTACAGCGGTGCCCGCTGGAACCACTCGCAGATCAACGTCACCACCCTGTACGCCGACCTGGAGCATCGCTTCAACCAGGACTGGACGTTCAAGGTCGGCGCCGTGCGCATGAGCGAAGACAACGACTCGACCCAGCAGCGCACCCAGACCATCGCCGACGGCCTCGATGCCGACGGCAGCGGCGTGCAGTACGCCGACTGGGTCACTGATTTCGATAACACCAAGATCGGCCTGGACATGAACCTCACGGGACGCTTCGAGGGCTTGTCCATGGAGCAGGAAGTGACCCTGGGCGGCAACTACTCGAAGATGGCCAGCGACGACGTGTTTGCCCGCACCTTCAACAATGGCGGCAACATCTTCGCCATCGAGCATGACCGGCCGCCCATCAGCTACGACAGCCTGCTCAATACTCCCGGTGGCCGTGCCACCCACAGCCGCTACGACATCCGCCAGAAAGGCCTGTATGGCAGTTGGCGGATCAAGCCGGTGCAGGACTTGACCCTGGTGCTGGGCTCGCGTGTGAGCTGGTACGACTATCGCTACGATGCCAGCGATTACCAAGCCATCACGCGCAAGGCCACGGTGCAGTCGCCGAGCACCATGACCAACAACGGCGAAGTCACGCCCTATGCCGGTTTCATCTATGACTTGAGCCGCCAGTGGTCGCTCTACGCCAGCTACACCGATGTGTTCGAACCCCAGAGCTCACGCACCGCCAGCGGCTCGGTGCTGCAACCGGTGATCGGCACCAACTATGAAGTGGGACTCAAGGGCGAATTGCTCGATGGCCGGGTCAACACGTCCCTGGCGCTGTTCCGCTACGACCAGAAAAACCGCGCCGTCCAGGACAAGGCCTCGGGTTTTGCCTGTGATGGCTGGTACTGCTCCACCGCCTCCGGCCAGGTGCGCAGCCAGGGCCTGGAAGCCGAAGTCAGTGGCGAAGTGCTGGATCGCCTGCAACTGTCCGCGGGCTACACCTACAACACCACCAAGATCCTCAAGGACCCACAGGAACAGGGGCGGACCTTCAGCACCTGGACCCCGAAACACATGCTGCGGGTGTGGGGCGACTATCGCCTGGACGGCGGGTGGAGCAAGGTCAGCACCGGCCTGGGCTTCACCAGCCAGAGCCATACCCTGGGTTACGAGCGAAGCTACAAGGTACCGGGCTACACCGTCTGGAACGCGCGTATCGCCTACCAGGTCAACGACCAGGTCAGCCTGGCGCTCAATGCCTACAACCTGTTCGACAAGCACTACTACATCTCCGGCTACAACCAACTGGGTGGCAACAACAGCTTTGGCGACCCGCGCAACTTCATGCTCAGCGTGAAATACACGCCGCAGTTCTAAAGCGCGCCAACGCAGTGCCCGAAGCGCATTCGGGCGCTGCGCGCCAGGCGCGGCTTTTGTATGATCGCGCTCCCGTTCCCCCCATAAAGGACGCTGTACTTGACCATGGACATCCAGAGCATCCAGGACCGACTGGCCAAACCGGCGCTGAAGTTCACCGCCGGCGGTTTTCGCCCCAGCCATAGCGATGAAGAGAGTTGGCTGGGCCGAGTCTTCCTGTTTCGCGAAGACGAAGAGCTGCCACGCAACAGCGCGGGGGAAATCCTGCTGCCCTTCGCCCAGTTCCACCTGCCCTCCCTGCCCTTTCGCAGCCCGCATTTGCAAGGAGTCAAGGTACTCACGGTGTTCATCGCCAACCCCTTTCCTGATGAGCTCGAACCCATGGGCGAGCGTTGGCTGGTACGCGAATACCGTGACGAGGACGTATTGGTGCGCAAGGAGCTGACGGCCAAGAAGGCCTTTCTCAAGCCCTTCCCGCTCAAGGCCGAGGTGGTGCCCGCCGACTACCCGCTGTGGGACGGTGGCGGCGTGCCCCGGGACCTGGAGCTGGAAATCCTCGAACTGGAACGTTCCGGCCGCATCGAGTGCTACTACGACCTGACCACCCACTGCTACGAACACAAGCTGGGGGGCTACCCATCGTTCTGCCAGTCGGGGATCGACCCGGGCGAAGGCTTCGAGTTCGTGATGCAGATCTCCTCCGACGCCAAGATCAATCTCAACGTGGTGGACAGTGGCAGCCTGATGTTCTGGAAGCATCGGGACAGCGGCGAATGGGCGCTGTACTACGACTTCTACTGAGGCACTCCGGCTGACGCCGATTTCATCCGCCAACGGGTGAAAAGCCCTGGCGGCGAGTGCATCATGGGCGCGTCCGATTCCAGGGAGACCTTCATGTCCATGCGCTCATTGCTGTTGCCCGTCGCCACCCTGTCCCTGGCCCTGCTGGACCCGGCCGGAGCCATGGCCGATGACCAGGCGCAGCTGATCGAGTCGATCAACGCCTACCGCAGCCAGCCGCAACGCTGCGCCAACCAGGCCTCGTCCGAACTACCGCCGCTGGCCAGCGACCCGCGCCTGATCCTGCCGGTGGACAACGTCGGCGACCTGCAGCAAGCCCTGGCACGGGCGGCGTACCCCATGGTCAACGTCCAGGCCATCAGCCTCTCCGGCCCGCGCGATGCCCAGGCGGCGATGCAGGCGATCCGCGAGAGTTTCTGCCAGGTGGTGCTGGACCCGCAGTTCGTCGATATCGCGGTCAATCGCCAGGCCGCCCAGTGGCGCATCGTCCTCGCCCGCCCATTGCTCTCGGCGCGCCTGGGCGACTGGCAGGCCGAGGGCCAGCAATTGCTGGCGCAGATCAACAACGCCCGCAGCCAGGCACGGCAATGCGGTGGCCAGGGTTTTGCCGCCACCGCGCCCCTGGCCTGGAACGCCACCCTGGGCAGCACCGCCCAGGAACACAGCCGGGCCATGGCCAACCAGAACTATTTCGACCACAAGGACCACGATGGCCGCACCCCCGGCGACCGTGCGGAGCTGGCAGGTTATGCCGGCCAGCAAGTGGGCGAGAACATCGCCGCCGGCCAGGACAGCGTGCGCAAGGTGCTGGACGGCTGGCTGGCCAGCCCCGGGCACTGCGCCAACCTGATGAACCCCGGCTACCAGGAACTGGGCGCGGCCTACGCGGTGGACCCGAAAAGCGATGCCGGCATCTACTGGACCGCGATGTTCGGCGCGCCTTGAGCGTGCATGCCCCCTGAACGAAAACGCCCCGACAAGTCGGGGCGTTTGCATTGCAGCCAGGATAACGTCACTGATTGACCGCCATCTGCCCGGCATCCTCCTGGGTCACCAGGGCCTTGAGCGAGACGTCGAATTGTTTCAGGGCATCGAGTTGCAAATCGGTCTGCTGGTTGATCTGGGCAGCGATTTCCGGGGCCGCCTTGCCCCGTACCCAGACTGAAGGCAAGTCCTTGGCCCGAACCCCTTCGGCCTGGCCGATGTACTGCAGGTTGGAGTCGTAGAACTTGGCGATGAAGCGCGCCTCCACTCGATTGTTGCGCTTGGTCACCAGCTGGTTGTAGGTGTCGAGCATCACCACCACGTCGGGATGGGCCTGGACCACGGCATCGAGGTTGTCATAGACGGTCACCGCAGCGAAATGCTTGTTCAGCGACGCCATCAGCCAGTTGATCGCCAATTTCGGATCGGAGCTGTCGACGAAGGCCTGGCTGATACGAGGATCGAAACCGGCGTTCTTCGCGCCGTTGAGCGCCACCGAATGGTAGTGCTCGAGGTATTCGAGGGTATTGAGGGTGTTTTCGCTGTACAACACGCCGACCGACCGGGCCCGCTGCAGGTTGGCGCCGCTGTCGGCCATGGGCAGGAAATGGCAGGCCATGTCATCGCCAGCCAGAGCCATCGCTGGAGTACCGGTTCCCGAGAGCAAGACGACGACAAGGGCCAACAAAGTCGAGATTCTCATCGGGTATTTCCTTCTGCAGCAAAAACGGTGTAAGCGCTATCTTCCTCCTTTGCAGGAAAAACGGAACCTCCACTTTTTGATGATAACTATCGATCACGGCAATGATGTAGAGCGGCAAAACCGCCCGTTGGCTAGAATCGCCCGCTGCCGTTCATCTTGAGCAGCGCACAAGCCAGCAAGCGGAGCCTTCATGGACCCATCCCCCCTGCAAACCCTGCGCGACACCATCAGACAGCAGCCGATCAGCCCGGCCCCGGCGCCCTGGGTACTGGTCACCCGGCGCGCCGCCGGCAGCCTGCTGGAAGTCGGCTTCGATCGTGATCGGGAACTGCTGCTGGTGACTTCCAGTGCCGGGCGCAGTGTCATCGACTGCGAAACTGGCGAGAAGATCGCCCGGGACTATACCGAGGAGGTCGAAAGCGATCGCTACCTCGAGGCCGAGGGCATCGGCCCCCTGGCGGGTCGGCGCATCGCCATGTCCGGAATCAATGGCGGCAGCCTGCCCCTGGGCAGCGACGATGGCTGGGCGGTGCACAATGTGCCCCTGGCGTGGCCCGAACAACACTTGTTGCTGGTCGAGCCGGGCTCCTGGCTCTACGGCGCCCAGCACAACCGCCCGGCGACCTTCCACAAGCTGGCCATCGAGCATGAGTGCCGGGCCTTTGGCTTTTCCTACAGCGGCCGGAGTCTGGTGATCGCCTCGTCCTGTGACCTGGTGGTCTACCACCGACCGCTCTAGCCGGCCCTTGCGACGCGTGTCGCAGAGGAGTTGCCGGCGGTTTTTCCTGTAGAATCCAGCCTTCTTTCCCCGACGAGTCCAAGCCATGGATGCCCACTCGATCCTCACCTACACCCTGGTCGCCGCCATTGCCATCGCCAGTCCCGGCCCGGCCACCCTGGTAGCGCTGCACAACAGCGTGACCTACGGCGCCAAGTCCACCCTGTGGTCATCCCTGGGCAATATCAGTGGCCTGTTCTGCATGTCCGCGGCGGCCATGCTGGGCCTGGGGGCGCTGATCGCCAGTTCCGAATGGGTATTCAACGCCGTGAAGATCCTCGGCGCCGGTTACCTGTTCTACCTGGGTGCCAAGCAGTTGTTGAGCAAGAGCCCGTTGCTCAGCGCCAGCAGCCCGGATGACCAGGGCGTCAGCGCCCCGCCGCGGTTCAAACTGTTCAAGTCGGCGTTCCTGACCGCCGCCACCAACCCCAAGGCGACCATTTTCTTCACCGCGCTGTTCCCGCAATTCATCGACCAGCATGCCGCCCTGCTGCCGCAATTCTTCATCCTGACCCTGATCTTCATGGCGCTGTCGCTGACCTCGCTGAGCATCTACGCCCTGCTGGCCTCCCGGGCCAAAGGCGTGCTGACCCGCCCGGCGCTGTCCAAATGGGTCAACCGGGTCGTGGGCTCCACGTTCATCTTCTTCGGCAGCACCATCCTGGCCATGCGCCGGCAAGGGGTGTAGCCAGCGCGCGGACGACAGGCCAGCCCCTTCAACCCTGCTTTTTGCGCAGGGCCTTGAGGCGGGCGCTGGCCCGTTGCACGGCGGCCATCTTCTCTGGGCGCTTCATGCGTTTCCACTTGCGGATATCGTCCTTGGTGCGCCCGCAGCTCACGCACAAGTCGCCGCTGAGCTGGCACAGGGCAATACAGGGGTTGTCGATTTCCTTGGCCATCTCAGCCCCGCCCCGGTCGCAGGCGCGCCAGGCGCCGGGTCCAATCACCACCACTGATCCGCTGGCACTGTTCTTCGCTGTCGAAGAACACATGGCCTGCCACCGGCTCCAGGGTGACGCCGGCATCCGCCAGCGCCTGGGCCGTGAGCTCGATCATCCACGGCCCCTCCCCTGCCGCCAGGGCTCGCTCCTTGTCGGCCTGGGCAGCGAACACCCAAACCACCAGCAGGCTGGCGGGAAACACCGCGTAGTCCACTTCGTGGGTCAACCAGGAAAAACCTTCGAGGCGGATCTTGGCCGCTTCGCAGGCTTCGGTGAGGGTAGTGGCCAGCAAGCGCTCCATGGCGGCTTGCTGGCGTTTGGTCAGTGGCATGGCGCAGTCTTGGATCCGTGGCGAAAAAGGCCGCACACAATACCGCAAGTCACCAGGCCAGGACGCGGTTTGCGCAAGTCAGATCTTGCTGCCCAAGGCGGTGGATAGCTGCGGATCATGGCCGTAGATGTCCGGTGCGTACAGCAACTGCCCATGGCTGTCGGCCTGCACCGTCCAGTAGGTGAGCAGGATCGGTACCGGCTTGGCCAGGCGGAACTCGTGGGTCAAGCCGGTGGCCAGCAAATCGTTGGTGCGCAAGCGCTCCGCCGGGCTGAGCAGCCAGTCGCGCAGCTGCAACGCCTGCTCCACCCGCACGCAGCCCGAGCTGAAGGCCCGCGGCCCCTTGCTGAACAACGCCTGGCTCGGCGTGTCGTGCAGGTATACCGAGAACGGGTTGGGAAAACGGATGGCGATGCGCCCCAGGGGATTACGCGGCCCGGCGCCCTGGCGCAGGAGGATGTTGCCCGGACGATCCCAGTCGATGTCCTCGGCGGCCAGGGGTTGGCCGTTGGCGTCCAGTACCTGCAGGTTCTGGCGATTGAGGAAACCCTGGTCACGGCGGATCTGCGGCAGCTTGTCTTCCTTGAGAATGGTCGGCGGCACGGTCCAGGTCGGGTTCAGGGTCAGGCGCGTGACCTGGGACTTGAGCAACGGAGTCTGGCGCTCGGCGCGACCGACCTGGGTGCGGGTCTGCCAGACCAGCGCATCGTGCTGGTAGAAACTCAACTGCGCCGCAGCGACGTTGACCAACACGATGTTCGGCTCGAAGTCCCGGGCCAGCCAACGCAGGCGTTCGAGGTTGATGCGCAACTGCTCGCGACGCAGGGCCGGGCTGACATTCATCTCCTTCAGGGTGCCAGCCCCCACCACGCCGTCGGACTGCAACGAGTGGCTGAGCTGGAAACTCTTCACCGCGCTCACCAGATCGTCGCTGTAGATGTTATCGGCATTGACCTTGGGGCTGGCCAGGAAACCGCCGTGGTACAGGCGCAGGGCCAGGTCCGGAACGCGCTTGTCCTCCATGTGCGGGCGCAACAGCGGGCCGCCGGCCACGTCCTGCCAATGGGGCAAGGGCTGTTGCCGCTCATGGGCATAGGCCCGGCGCAGGTTGCGGTACTGCTCGAGGTTGGGCCGTGCCCGCTCGAATACCGCACCGAGGTCATCCAGCCCCGGTCCGGCAATGGCCAGCAACACGCCCTGGCGATCGTCCGGCAACGGCCGGGCCCGCCACAATGGTTCGAAGCGGGTCTGCGACAGGCGCCCGTAATGCAGGTCCTGCAGGGCTTGCAGGTACTGGTGGCTGATATCGATGTCGCGGCACAGGCCATCGCCCCCCGCGCCCGCCGCGCTCGCCGGCGGCAGGCGATAGTGCCCAGGGTCCAGGCCGTCATCGACCAAGCCCGCCAGTTGCGCCTGCAGTTGTTCCAGGCGGGCCCCGGTCGACCACACCGGTTGCTCGCCTTGCTCGCGATAGAACGCCTGCAACAGTTGTTGCGTCGGCAGGTCCAGGCGCGGGGCCAGTGCCGGGCAGGCCAGCACAGGCTGGGCCAGCGCCCCCGGCAGGGGGCTCGCCGGCACCTGGGGCAAGTCCTCGGCCAGCGCGACCAATGGCGCAGCGAGCAGCCACAAGCTCAAGTAACATGCGTGTTTTTTGAACAACTGCTTTACTCCAATCCATTGCCCTCAGGCTGAGGGCCAAGCGTTACGGCAGATGCAGAGAACAATCAGGCCTGGGAATTAAACATATAGACCAGACTGCCGGGGAGACAGGACGTCAGGAGCCAAAGTGACCATGGGGATGTTTTAGACATGTTGACCTTCTTGTGCCGATTCTGCCTGGCGGCCCTTGCCCTGGGCGCCATTTGCAGTCCTTCCTTCGCTTCCAGCAAACCTCGCCCCACCACCAGCCCGACGCTGTACGCCAGCCTCGCCCACGCCGCCCCGGACCTCAACCCCCAGGCCCTTAAAAGCGCCCTGAGCGCCATGCAGTGCGCGGTCAGCAGCGGCGCCCGGCAAGCCCGGCACCTGGCGGTGATCGACTACTCCCAGCCCTCCACCGCCCGGCGCCTGTGGATCTTCGACCTGCGCAGCAAGAAGCTGGTGCTGCGCGACCTGGTGGCCCACGGGCAAAAATCCGGGGAAAACTTCGCCACGCAATTCTCCAACCGCCTGGGCAGCTACCAGTCCAGCCTCGGCCTGTTCCGCACCCAGGAAAGCTACGAAGGCAGCCATGGCTACTCGCTGCGCATGGATGGCCTGGAACCGGGCTTCAACGACCGAGCCCGTGACCGCGACATCGTGATCCATGCCGCCGACTACGTGAATCCCTTGTGGAGCCAGCGCCAGGGCCGCATCGGCCGCAGCCAGGGCTGCCCGGCCGTGCGTCCGCAGGTGGCGCGCCAGGTCATAGACAAGCTCAAGGACGGCCAGTTCATGTTCTCCTGGTATCCCGACCAGCGCTGGCTCAAATCCTCGGCCTACCTCAACTGCCAGCCGCGCCAGGTGGCGAGCATCCTCGGCGCCAACGGCGGCTGAACCCGCCGGCACTTGCACGAAGCAACGAGGGCGAGCTACCGTCGCGGTCCGTCCTCTGTCGCTCGCCCCCATGCCTAGATTCCTGCTCCACGGCCCCGGCCCTCGCCCGGCCTTCTACCTGCTCGCCGAACACCTGTGGGGCACCGGGTGCAATGTCGATTCCGATGGCAACAGCCGCAGCGCGGCCGATGACCAGTGGACGGAACTGACCCTGATCCTGCGGGCCGACAGCACGCAGCGCCTGGACATCGACCCGCTATCCGCGACGCCCCTGGTCCTGGCCATCAGCGCCTCCCGGATCGAGCTGGGACGACAGGCCGGGGAGTTTCTCCAGGCCCGTTGCGGCGGCATCCTGGAGCTCCAGGCAGGGCACTGAAGCTCGCAGCGACCCACTCCCGTCATTTTCTTTCTCCAGCCAAGGCAGGCCCAGCATGACCCCACCCGATATCGACTTCGTCGTCAGTTTCATTCCCGATCCCCTCGCGCTGTTCGAGCAGCTCAAGGCCTCGGTGTCCTGGGACGAGCGCATGCGCGCACGCAAGACTGCCAGCTTCGGCCTACCCTACGACTATTCGCAGATCAGCTACCCGGCGGTACCCATGCCCGAGATACTGGAGCGGCTGTGCCCGGCCATCGAACAATTGCTGGGGTTTCGTCCCAATAATTGCCTGCTCAACTTCTACCCCGACGGCCAATCCTCCATGGGCTTTCATTCCGATGCCAACGAACAACTGGTGCCAGGCACCGGCGTGGTGGTGATTTCCCTGGGGCATGCGCGCAGCATGCTGTTCAAGCACAAGCAAAGTGGCCAGATCCACGAGTACAACCTGGGCGCCGGTTCGCTGCTGCATATGTCCGACGCCTTGCAGACCCAGTGGCTGCATGCGATTCCCAAGGCGCCGGGCGCCGGCGAGCGCATCAGCCTGTCGTTCCGCCAGCTCCAGGAGCGCTAGTGCTGGAGGCGGTCCGGATCGACCCTTGACTCCAATTGCAGCCCGTCGACAATGCCCGACTGTGCCCACCGCCCCTGTCGAGGCTCCATGCAGTTGATTCCCTGGTCCCACCCGTGCCGCGAAGGCTTCACCCTGCGCGGCCTGCGTTCCGTGCCCTCGGGCAAGCCGTTGCTGCACTTTCTCCATGGCAATGGCTTCTGCGCCATGGCCTACCAACCGATGCTGGCGCTGCTGGCCGAGTCTTTCGACCTGTGGCTCAGCGACGTCCAGGGCCACGGCGACAGTGACCATGGTGGCCCTTTCCTGGGCTGGAACCGCACCGCGCAACTGGCCGCCGAAGCCTTCGAGGCCGGACTGGGGGACTACGGCGCAGTGCCGCGCTATGCCCTGGGCCACAGCTTCGGCGCGGTACTGACCTGCCTGGTGCTGGCCGAGCGCCCGCAACTGTTCGCCAAGGCCGTGCTGCTCGATCCGGTGCTGTTCACCCCCTCGATGATCAGCTCGCTGCGGGTGCTGTCGGTGCTGGGCCTGAACCGCCGCCACAGCCTGGCGCGCAAGGCCGCCGTCCGTCGACGCCACTGGCCCGACCGCGCCGCGGCCCGGGCTGCCTTGGCCAACCGCGGGGTGTTCAAGGGCTGGAGCACCGAGGCCCTGGCCGCCTATATCGAGCACGGCCTGAAGGATGACGGCCAGGGCGTGGCGCTCAAGTGCGCCCCCGAGCGTGAAGTGGATATCTTCAGCTCCGTTCCCCGACGCTTGTGGCAGGCCCTGGGCCAGATCCGCACCCCGACCCTGGCAATCCGCGGGCGCGACAGCTACCCCTATGTCGCCCGCTCGATCGAGCGCTGGGCCACCATCAACCGGCACCTGCACACCCAGGTGCTCGACGGCCACCACTGCTTCATGCAGGAACACCCGGCCGCCAGTGCCGAGGCGATCGCGGGCTTCTTCCTGGAACAGACCGGCTGAATCCCTTCAGCAAACCGCCCGAAAGACATGTCATTGTGCTATCATTAGGCGGTTTTCCGGCTCGGGGACGTGCCCCCGCCTACACCGGATAACGCTCGCCAAAGGCGCCGCCAGATGCGCCTGGTGCCAGCCTTGTGTGCAAAAACGCCGACGGCGCCATGGAGCCTGCTCCATAGCGCGCCGCACCGATGCAACCGCGCGCTGCCCGCCGGTTGCGCTTTTTGCTGCCACAAGGAACACCGTCATGCTCTTGAGAACGATGAACATATCCCGCCGCGCAGGGCTCAGCTTCGCCCTGATCGCCTTGCTCGCACTGGGCCTGGGGGGCTTCTCGTTGCTGGAAATGCAGCGCATGAACCAGCAATCCCTTGAGGTCGACCAGAACTGGCAACCCTCCATCGTCGCCGCCAATGCCGTAGCCCTGACCAGCACCCAGATCCGCACCATCACCCTGCGCATGCTGGTGGTCCGTGAGGCCAGCGCCGTCCAGGCGCTGCTGGCCCGGGTCGAGCAGCTCGAACAGCAACTGGACCGCCAGCAGGCCACCTACGAACAATTGATCAGCGAACCCGAGGAACGGGCCGCCTACGAGCGTTACCTCAACGCCAGGGCGGCTTATGCGAAGGACCAGCACCAGGTGCTGGAAGAGGTTCGCCAGGGCCACAAGGAAGCAGCGGTGAACATCGTCGACGGCGGATCGTTCCTGGTCAACGCCGACGCCATGCTCAAGGAGCTGTTGAGCATCATCGACATCAACACCCGGGGCGGGGTCGCCGCCGCCGAGAAAAGCAGCCAGGTGTTCCAGAGCGCCATCACCATGGTGGTGATGATCCTGCTGGGGGTCGTGGCCCTGACCATCGCCCTGGCCCTGTTGCTCACCCGCAGCATCGTGCGTCCCCTGGGCCAGGCCCTGGGCGTGGCCGAGACCATCGCCAGCGGTGACCTGGGCCAGAGCATCGCCATCAGCGGCAAGGACGAACCGGCGCGCCTGCTGCAAGCCCTGCAGACCATGCAGGCCAGCCTGCGCAACACTCTGCAGCGCATCGCCGACTCCTCGAACCAGCTGGCCTCGGCCGCCGAGGAGCTGCATGCGGTGACCGATCACTCCAGCCAGACCCTGCACCAGCAAAGCGACGAAGTGGAACAGGCGGCTACCGCGGTCAACGAGATGACCGCCGCCGTGGAGGAAGTAGCGCGTAACGCCGTGAGCACCTCCGAGGCGTCCAAGGAAACCGACCGTACCGCCCACCATGGCCGCGAGCAGGTGCAGCACACCGTCGACTCCATCGGCCAGCTGGCCCAGGACGTGACCCAGACCTGCGAGCGGGTCGAACACCTGGCGGTGGATGTGCGCAACATCGGCCAGGTGCTGGAGGTGATCCGCTCCATCGCCGAGCAAACCAACCTGCTGGCCCTCAATGCCGCCATCGAAGCGGCGCGGGCGGGGGACGCCGGGCGTGGTTTCGCGGTGGTCGCCGACGAGGTGCGGGCGCTGGCCCATCGTACCCAGCAGTCGACCCAGGAAATCGAAAGCATGATCAACACCATCGAAGAAGGCACCGAGGGTGCGGTCAGCGCCATGCGCACCAGCAATGAACGGGCGCACCTGACCCTGGAGGCGGCGCAAGCCTCGGGGCTGGCCCTGGACCAGATCACCCAGGCCATCACCTCGATCAACGAGCGCAACCTGGTGATCGCCAGCGCCAGCGAAGAACAGGCCCAGGTGGCCCGCGAGGTGGATCGCAACCTGGTCAACATTCGCGACCTGTCGACCCAGACCTCGGCCGGCGCCAACCAGAGCAACGCCGCCAGCCAGGAACTGTCGCGCCTGGCGGTGGACCTCAACGGCCTGGTGAACCAGTTCAAGCTCTGAGGGACAGCCGCGAGTCGCGAGCGGCAAGCCTGTAGCCTGCCGCTTCAGAACGCATAGCCGGCGATCACCCTACGCACCTTGAGCAACGCCTCGCGCAGCTCCGCCAGGCTCACCGAGCCCAGGGCCAGGCGAATGGCGTGGGGCACCGGACCGGCGCAAACGAAAGGCTCGGCCGTGGACACCGAGACCTTCTCGCGCAGCAGCGCCATGGCCACCTGGTCGGCCCGCACCTCCTCGGGCAATGCCAGCCAGAGGAAGTAGGAGCCGGGGTGGCCGAGGATCTCCAGCCCCGTCAACAACTCCCGCGCCAGGGCCTGGCGCTGGCGTGCATCGGCGCGTTTCTCCTGTTCCAGGCGGGCCACGGTGCCGTCCTCGATCCAGGCACAGGCCATGGCGCTCATCACCCCGGGATTGCTCCAGGTGGTGGCGCGGATCGCCCGCTCCAGGGCCTGGGTCCAGGCCGCAGGCGCCACCAGGTAACCCACCCGCAAACCAGCCGCGACATTCTTCGAGAACCCCGACACATACAGGGTGAGGTCCGGGGCCAGGGCGGCCAGGGGCGGTGGCGGGTCCTCGGCGAGAAACCCATAGGCTCCATCCTCGATGATCAGCAGCCGCCGCTCCCGGGCGATCGCCACCAGGCGCTGGCGCCAGGCCAGGTCTAGGACCCAGCCCATGGGATTGTGCAAGGTCGGCATGGCATACACCGCCCGCACCCGCCGCTGCCGGCACAGGCGCTCGAAGGCCGCAAGATCCGGCCCCTGCGGCGTCAGTGGAATGGCCAGCAATTCCAGGCCATGGGCGTCCGCCACCACCTTGAAACCCGGGTAGGTCAGGGCATCGGTAGCCACCACATCGCCGGGCTTGAGCAATGCCATGGCGGCAATCGACAATCCATGCTGGGCGCCGCTGACCATCAGCACTTGCTCGCCCTCCACCGCCAGCCCATGGCTGGCCAAGTAGCGCGCCACCAGGGCTCGCTCATGGGGCCGCCCGGCATGGGGCTGGTAGCGCAGCAAGGCCTCCAGGTCGCCACTGGAGGCCAACTGGCGCAAGGCGCCGCGCAGCAGTTCGGCCTGGCCAGGCAAGGATGGGTAGTTGAAGTTCAGGTCCAGGGTGCCGGCTGCGGTGGCCTGCTGGTCCACACCCTGCCCTGGCGGCAAGGCAGTCTCGCGGACAAAGGTGCCACGCCCGGTTTCACCGCTGACCAGCCCCATGGCCTCCAGTTCGGCATACACCCTGGATGCGGTGACCAGGGCCAGGCCTTCCCTTGCCGCCAGCTCGCGGTGGGTCGGCAGGCGGCTGCCGGGAGCCAGTACGCCACTGCGGATATCGCCGGCGAAGGCGTCGACCAATTGCTTGTAGCGGGCACGGGCCATAGGCGCTGTATCCATGACAATTTTTTGATTGTGCTGATTCTCGATCCTAGGATGGATCCGACGCAAGGCTTGGCGCAATGCCGGCCTGAATTTGCCACTTCAAGCGAGACCCCTCAATGGAACGGACATCGAACCTGCAATCCCCCGTGCTGGAGAAAACCTCCAGCGGTTGGCTCAACGGCTTCCTCGGCGTGCTGATCTTCAGCGGCTCGCTGCCGGCGACCCGGGTCGCGGTCGCCGAGTTCGATCCGTTGTTCCTCACCGTCGCCCGCGCCACCATCGCCGGGATACTGGCCCTGGCGATCCTGTTGCTGTTCAAGGAGCGGCGCCCGAGCAAGCCGCAACTGCTGCCCTTGGCGGTAGTCGCCCTGGGCGTGGTCCTGGGCTTCCCGCTGCTGACCGCCCTGGCCCTGCAGTACGTGACCTCGGCCCACTCCATCGTGTTCCTCGGCCTGCTGCCGCTGGCCACCGCGGTGTTCGGGGTGATCCGTGGCGGCGAGCGGCCACGCCCGGTGTTCTGGCTGTTCTCGATCCTGGGCAGCTTGCTGGTGATGGGTTATGCCTTCGCCCAGGGCCTGACGGCTTCGCCCCAGGGCGACTTGCTGATGCTGCTGTCGGTGCTGGTCTGCGGCCTGGGCTACGCAGAGGGTGCCAAGCTGTCGCGGACCCTGGGCGGCTGGCAGGTGATTTCCTGGGCGCTGGTGTTGTCGCTGCCGCTGATGATCGCCCTGACCCTGTTCACCCTGCCGTCCACCTTCAGCGGCATCAGCCTGCCGGCCTGGACCAGCCTGGCCTATGTCTCGCTGTTCAGCATGCTGATCGGCTTTGTGTTCTGGTATCGCGGGCTGGCCCAGGGCGGGATCGCCGCCGTCGGCCAATTGCAGCTGCTGCAGCCCTTCTTCGGCCTCGGCCTGGCCGCCGGCCTGCTGCATGAACAGGTCAGCCTGGGCATGCTCGGGGTGACGATTGCAGTGATCCTCTGCGTCGTCGGCGCGCGCAAGTTCTCCAAATAGGCAACCTGGCGCCGCTCACATCGGCACGGCGATCAACCAGATCACCGTGGCGTGGGCAGCGATCGCCGCCAGCACCCCATGCCGCATGCGCAAGCCGGCGCAGATCAAGCCTTCCAGCAGGGTGAACAGCAACACCGGCCAACCAGCGCTGGTAACGCTGAACGCCAGGAAGGCATGGCAGGCAGCGAATGCCAGGGCGCTGAGCAAGGCTGCTCGCCAAGGTGCACAACTTTGCTCCAGATATCCCTGCAACAGGCCACGGAACAGCACTTCCTCCAGGGCATTGCCGCCCAGGGCCAACAGGGCCATGCCCAGCAACCAGGAGCCGGTAGTCTGGTCCAGGTCGATCCCGGCATGGAGGCGCAACGGCAAGCCCAGCGCCATACCGCCGAGCAGCCCCAGGGCGAGGCCCGACAGCCACCCGCGACGCTCCCAGACCACCAGTTTCCAGAGTTGTGCAGCAACGCTCGCCAGACAGGCGAGCGTTGCCAACGACAGCAGGCCCAGGCCCGCCAACACCATCGGGTTGGCGATGAAGCCGATCTGTGTGCCAGCGCCCAGGGACCACAACTGCAACGGCGTCATCACATCCCGCAACAGCACGAACCCCAGCAGCAGGATGGCGATGCGCAGCCCCACCAGATGCCTGGGAGTCAGGCCGAACCACAGCGCATACAGCACCAGGCCCGGAAACAGGTACAGCAGGTAACTGCCGAGCAACGCCAGGGCGGCGCTCATCGCCCGGCTCCGGCAAGCGACCGTAGCTGGCAGGAGCAGGAAAGGATGGGGTTCATGTCGGCAATCCATTGCAATGAGGGTGCGCCAGGGTGGCGCAACTCGGTGCTATGGCGCAACGCCCACTGCCAAGGTGGATGAACCATCTTCAACGCAAGCAATGGAGCAATCAGAAGCTGCAACGGCAGCACGCCTTGAAGCGAGCCACCGCAGCCTGGGGCGACCCGGCTTCAGGTCGGGGAGATAGTGGCAAGTGCACCGATAGTGATGGTCAAGACCAGAAACCCAAACAAGAACAACGCCATCTTGGTCATCGGACCTCCTGAATATTAGGGTGCAGCGGGCCCGCTCTCCAGCCAGGGGCCGGGCGGGTGCGCCATTTTCCAAGCTCGGCTGTGCTGATAACAGATGCAGATAAACCAGAAAAATACGTATCAGATACCCGGTTACGCCAAGCGTCGTTACCCGGCCTTGCTGTTCAGTGGGCACAAAAAAGCCGGAACCCCATTGGGAGTCCCGGCTAAAAGGCCACGCAAACGACTGTCAGGCTAGTTCCCTGCGCAACTGGCGGGCAGCGGCGACCATGTGGACCAGGGCCGCTTCGGTTTCTGCCCAGCCACGGGTTTTCAGGCCACAGTCCGGGTTGACCCACAAGCGCTCGGCGGGAATACGCTTGGCCGCCTTGCGCAGCAGGTTGGCCATTTCCGAGGCGTCCGGCACCCGCGGCGAATGGATGTCGTAGACCCCCGGGCCAATCTCGTTGGGGTAGGCGAAGGTCTCGAAGGCCTCCAGCAGCTCCATGTCCGAGCGCGAGGTCTCGATGGTGATCACGTCGGCGTCCATGGCCGCGATGGAGTCGATCACATCGTTGAACTCGCTGTAGCACATGTGGGTGTGGATCTGGGTTTCGTCGCGCACCCCGGAGGCGCACAGGCGGAACACCTCGGTGGCCCAATCCAGGTAGTGTTGCCATTGCGCCCGGCGCAGCGGCAGGCCTTCACGGAACGCCGCTTCGTCGATCTGCACGATGCGGATACCAGCGGCTTCCAGGTCCAGCACTTCGTCGCGAATGGCCAGGGCCAGCTGCCGCGCCTGGACCTCGCGGGACACGTCCTCCCGGGGGAACGACCACATCAGCATGGTCACCGGCCCGGTGAGCATGCCCTTCATCACCTTGTCGGTCAGGCCCTGGGCGTAGCGGATCCACTCCACGGTCATGGCCCGTGGGCGGCTCAGGTCGCCGAAGATCACCGCCGGCTTGACGCAGCGCGAGCCGTAGCTCTGCACCCAGCCGAAACGGGTGAACAGGTAGCCGTCCAGTTGCTCGGCGAAGTACTCCACCATGTCGTTGCGCTCGGCCTCGCCGTGCACCAGTACGTCCAGGCCCAGGCGCTCCTGCACCTGTACCGCATGGCGAATCTCGCTCTGCATCGCCTCGGTGTATTCGGCGGCGCTCAGCTTGCCCTGCTTGAACGACTGGCGCGCCAGGCGGATGGAGGTCGTCTGCGGGAACGAACCGATGGTGGTGGTGGGGAACAACGGCAGATCCAGGCCGGCGCGCTGCTTGGCGATCCGTTGGGCGAATGGCGACTGGCGCTGGCTATCCCGGGCGCCGATCGCCGCCACCCGCGCTTGCACTGCGGGCTTGTGGATGCGCGGCGAGGCGGCCCGGCCGAGCTGGAGCGCCCGGCTCTGCTCCAGGGCCTTGAGCACTTGCGGTGCCTCTGGATGGTCCACCGCCTGGGCCAGCAGCGCCACTTCCTCGCACTTCTGCACGGCGAAGGCCAGCCAGCCCTTGAGCTCGGCATCGAGCTGGTCTTCCCGGGCCAGGTCCACCGGGCTGTGCAACAGGGAGCAGGAAGGCGCCACCCACAGCCGCTCGCCGACCCGCTCATGGGCATGGCGCAGGGTCGCCAGGGCCTTTTCCAGATCACAGCGCCAGACGTTGCGACCGTTGACCACCCCCAGCGACAGCACCTTGTAGGCCGGCAGGCGGTCGAGAATGCTCGGGAATTGGTCAGGGCCGCGCACCAGGTCGACGTGCAGGCCGTCCACCGGCAGGTTGGCGGCCAGGCCGAGGTTCTCCTCCAGCCCGCCGAAATAGGTGGCAAGCAGCTTCTTCAGCGGATCGCGCTGGATCAGGTTGTAGGCACGCTCGAAGGCGTTCTTCCAGTCCTGGGGCAGGTCCAGCACCAGGATCGGTTCATCGATCTGCACCCACTCCACGCCTTGCGCCGCCAGGCGCTGGAAGATCTGCCCGTACAACGGCAGCAAGCGCTCCAGTAGCTCCAGCTTGTCGAAGTCGGCGCCCTTGGCCTTGCCCAGCCACAGGTAGGTCAGCGGGCCAAGCACCACCGGCTTGACCTGGTGACCCAGGGTCCGGGCTTCCTCGACCTCCTCGAACAGTTGTTCCCAGCCCAGCTGGAACTGCTGCTCGGCGCTGAATTCCGGGACCAGGTAGTGGTAGTTGGTGTCGAACCACTTGGTCATCTCCTGGGCATGGGCACCGCCGCAGCAGTTGTCGCTGACACCGCGAGCCATGCCGAACAGGGTCTGCAGGGTAGCCGGGCCGTTCTGCGGACGGAAACGCTCGGGGATCACGCCGAACATCAGGGAGTGGGTCAGGACCTGGTCGTACCAGGCGAAGTCGCCCACTGGCAGCAACTCGATACCGGCGTCCTTCTGCAGTGCCCAGTGCGCCTGGCGCAGCTCGCGACCAACGGCGCGCAAGCCGGCTTCATCGAGTTCGCCCTTCCAGAACGCTTCCTGGGCCTTTTTCAGTTCGCGGTCGCGGCCAATGCGCGGGAATCCGAGGGAATGAGCCAAAGCCATGACAGACAACTCCATTGTGGGAATGGCAGCCATTGTCATTAGCGCGGCATGAGTGAGACAAACTCATTTTAATCCTGATGACCACAAGTTTTATTCATGATCATCCTTTCGCCGCATCCCACTCTCGGGCTCAGCGCCGGGCCAGCTTGTAGCGCACGCAATCGTCGTAAAAGCTTTTACGCAACGCCTCGGGCCTGATCCGCGACGGGCTGTCGTAGGTCTGCTCGGTGATGCCCAGGGCCATCATGCGCATCCAGCCCTTGCTGAACTTGTAGACCTGGATCTTCTGTCGCGCCGCATACAGCGATACCCCGGACAACTTCAGCTCCTGGGCCCTGGCAGCCGTGCCTGCGCCCCAGCTGCAGACATACCGGTCATTGGCCGCCAGCTCCCGGGCCTGGGCCGTCGCAGCCGAGCCCAGCAGGGCCAACGAAGTCATGGCAATCAACACCTGGCGCATATAAAGGTCACCTAACCACCTGAAAATAAAGTGATTTTGCCGGCCTTCAGGAATATACGGGGCCAGCACGGCGCCCCATCGATCAAGGCAAAGTGCCTGCCCATGCTGGCCACCCGGGATGCGCCCGTACCAAGTACGGATAAAAGCCCCTCGCCCCCTGAAACTTTCTTCCCAGGGGCCTCCAGGCCGGGGCCGGCCAGTATTCCCACGAAGAATAGGCCCATGAAAATCGTGCATTGTATTTCTCGCCCGGGATCTCCTAGCGTGTCCGCTCCCCCATTGGAGATCATGCCGTGACCGCTTCCCGCCCGCGCCTGTACGTCGATGCCCAGTTCACCAGCCCCTATGCCATGTCCGTATTCGTGGCGCTACGGGAGAAAGGCATCGATTTCGAAATGCTCCCGCTGGACCTCGACGCCGAGCAGAATCGCAGCCAGGACTATGCCCGGCTGTCCCAGACCCAAAGGGTGCCGACCCTGATCCATGAAGGGTTCGCGCTGTCCGAATCCTCGGCCATCACCGAATACCTGGAAGAGCTGTTCCCCCAGGTCCCGGTCTACCCCAAGGCGCCGCGCCAACGGGCCAAGGCCCGCCAGGTACAGGCCTGGCTGCGCAGCGACCTGCTGCCGATCCGCCAGGAGCGCTCGACCCTGGTGGTGTTCTACGGCCAGCGCGGCGAGCCGTTGTCGGCCCAGGCCCAGGTGGCCGCGGCCAAGCTGATCGATGCGGCGCAAGCGCTGCTGGAGGATGGGCGCCAGTACCTGTTCGACACCTGGTCCATCGCCGATGTCGACCTGGCGCTGATGCTCAACCGCCTGGTGCTCAACGGCGACCCGGTACCGGCGAACCTGGTGGACTACGCCCAGCGCCAATGGCAGCGCCCGGCGGTGCAGGAATGGGTGCAGCTGCAGCGCCCGGCACTGTAGGCACTGGCCAAGGTCACGGCTCAGCCGGCAACCGGGGCCTGGCGCAGGTAGGCGAGCATGTGTTGCGCGTACTCGGCCTTGCCCAGCGGCACACCGTTGTGGCGCAGGATGTTGTAGGCGGTGACCAGGTGGAAATAGAACTGTGGCGTGGCCCAGTTACGCGCGTACTCCTCGCCAGTCATGTCGAAGGCGATGGCGTTGGGCAGTTCGATAGCCACGGCCCGCGCACCGCTGTCATCGATCAATCGACCATCGGCATCGGCGAGAAACGCCACGGTCTGGCGGATCAGTGCCTTGGCCTCGGCCATGTTGACCGGCGTCGGCAGTGTGCTGACCGATTGGCCGCTCAGGCGCTCCACCGCTTCCCGGGCCTGGGTACAGGTAAAACGCACCTGCGCCGCCAGATCGTACATATCCGGGGCCAGGCGCGCATCCAGCAGGTTCTGCGGGTCGAAACCCAGCTTCCGGGCATGTTCCTCGCCCTTGGCCAGCAGGGTCTCCAGGGTATGCAGCATCTGGGCGAAACAGGTGACGGTCACAGCATGGATCGACATAGGCTTCCTCTCAGGCTCGGGGTGCGCCTGGGCGCACGATGATCACAAGGCTTGCAGCCTAGCAGGTGACCAGGCCGGGTTCGACGGTACCGACCGGTGACAAAGGTACCCGTGCGCCGATCGTGCTGTTATGGTGCGCCCCTTGAGAAATACACCGCCAGCCAATGAGGAAAATGACCTTGAGCAGTGAAGCAACAATGACCGGGGACCTGTTCGAAGTCGACAAGCGCCTGGCCCTCAAGCCCATCGTCGAGTTCAACGCCTACCTGCGCGCCGCCTTCGCCGACGGTCCCTGTGCCTGCGGCCGCTGCGTGGCCAGCCAGCGCGACGAGAGTGGCTACGAATACCGCCACAGCTTCGAGTTTTCCGGCCAGGTGGCCAGCCGTCGCTTTGCCTCCACCGCCGGTAGCGATGTGCTGCAGGCCTTGAAGAAGGCCTGGCTGTCCTACACCAAGGCCGAGCTGCTGGTACCTGGCGAACTGGAACTGGCCACGGTCAAGGAGTTCGTCGAGCCGCAACTGCACCAGCGCCTGGTGCCGTTGTTCCTGGCCAGCGGCCTGGCCCGGGAAACCGATGGCCAGTTGCAACTGCAGGTCCAGGCCGCCTGAACCCTCCCTGCCCCCGTTCACAGCCAGCGGCGCACCTGCCGCTGGTAGGCCGTGAAACCGCTACCGAACAACCGCTCCAGCGCTCGCTCCTCGGGGCCGACCTGCCAACGGTTCATGTACAACACGAACCCCGGTACGCCCAATAGCGCCAGGGGGCTGGCCAGGTACAGGCCCCACGCCAGCAGGCACAGGGCGAAGCCCGCGTACATCGGGTTGCGGGTGTAGCGGTAGATGCCCGAGGTGACCAGCGCCGAGGCGTTCCCCGGCTTGAGCGGATTGACCGTGGTCCTGGCCCGGCGAAACGACACCACGCCAGCGAGCGCCACCCCTACGCCGGCGCACACCAGCGGCACGGCCAATGCCAGGCGTAGACCGTGGCCCAGTTCCAACCCCGGCGTCCCCCAGGCCACAAGCCCCATGAGCAGCGCGCACAGCAGCGCGATCGCCGGTGGCGGAATGCGATGTTCCAGTCCCTGCATGTTTTGCCTCCCTCTTCCCATGGCCCTGTGGCCGATGCCTACAGGTTATCCGTCAGTGAGCCCGGTTAGAATGCCTGGACCTGCCTTGAAGCTGGAGCAACGCCCCCACGGCACACCGAGACCAGAATGGACCGAGGGGATTGAGGCAATGGAGTGCCTGGATCACTATGTCGCTCCCCACGACGCGGGGATTGCCAGGCAACGAGTTCCAGCAAGGCCTTGCCTGCGATGACAATACCGCCCCAAGGCCCTTCCCCTTCAAGCAAGAGGTGAACATGCAGAACCCCCATCGAGGCAGCTGCCTGTGTGGCGCCGTGAACTACCAGGTCCACGGTGAACTCAAGGCCGTCACCCACTGCCATTGCCGCAAGTGCCGCAAGGGCCATGGCGCCGCCTTCGCCACTTATGCCAGCACCCTGCGCGCCCAGCTCGCCATCGACGACCCAGGCGCTGCGCTCAAGGCCTACGAGTCCTCGCCTGGGGTGCTGCGCCAGTTCTGTGGACACTGCGGCTCCTCGCTGTTCTGGCACAACGTCGGGGGCCAGTTCGCCGATTGGCTGTCGATCGCCATCGCCACCCTGGACACCGCCTTCACCGCGCCACGGCAGAAGCACCACTGCGTGGCCACGAAAGCCGACTGGCACACCATCACCGATCAATTCCCCCAGCAGCCATGACCCGGGAATTCAGCTATGTCTGGCTGCTGCCGCTGCTGGAGCGTCCCTGGGCCAGGGTCATGGCCGACCTGCCCGGCGCAGTGGCCGAGCTGAAGATCGAGGCACCGCTGCCCGAGCCGCTATCGCTGCGCGAACTGTTGCTCACCGCGCTGGGCTCCGGCTCGCCCTACTGGCCACGGTGTGCGGCCCAGTGGCTGGAACAAGGGTTTCCCCTCGACCATGGGCTCTGTACAAGGCTGCTGGAACTGGTGCATGGGAAAGCCTTCGAGCAGTCCGTCGGCCAGCGCCTGGGGGCACTGGCCAAGCGCTGGCAGCGCCAGCATCTGCCAACGCCCTAACGCCGTGCGCTAGCGGGCGGCCACATCCTTGGGCCGGTAGAACAGGAAGCTGCCGATCTCGACGGTCTTGATGTAGGCCCGGGCCCAATCCGGCGAAGCACTGCGATCGTGAAAGTACAGCGCACCGCCGGTGCGGTCCTTGAGCTGCTGGTTCAAGGCCTTGCGGGCGATCTCCTTGGCAACGCTGTAGCGCTGCTCTTCTTCCACCTGGTCCGGACGGCCATCGCACCACCAGGAGAACTGGCAAGGGCTCTTCTGCGAACCCTGCTTGACCACCTCGCACACCGTCCCGGGAAACCCCTCGTGGCCCAGGCGATTGAGTACCACATCGGCCACCGCCTCCATGTCCTCGGCCTCACCGCCCTTGGCCTCCCAATAGAGGGTCCGCGACAGGCAAGTCAGGGCATCGTCCACTGGTGCCTGGCCCGCCGGGTCGACGGCCTGGGCTTCGCTCTTGCTCAGGGGAGCGGCCTCGGGCGCGGTCTTCGGGCTTTGCTTGTCCGCGGCCTTCTGCTCCAGGGCCTGGGCCTTGTCCTCGGCAGCGGCCCGGACTGCCGGCGACTCGGCCGCCCAGGCTGAAACAGTCAAGGGCAGCAAGCAAAAACAGATGATCCTGGCAATCAGGTACATGATCGATTCGTCCTGGTGAACCTTAACCACCCCGCCCCATCGCGTTGCTGGCAAGTCGGCGGGAGCCATGCTGAATCGACCATCGAGCGGCTAAAACATTCCGCGCCCAACCCAGCGCCAACCACGGGATGCCAGCACGGCAAAAACCTTGAGCATGACTGGATTAGCCACTGGTAATGATACGGATTCTCATTAAAATAGCCGCCCATTCACGCTGGTACCGCATCGGCGTAGCAAGGACCATGGGCGATGGTGACCGGAGACAACCAACAACGACTCAGCACGCTGTTCGTCGCCCAGCGCGGTGCATTGATCCGCATGCTGTCGCGCGTGGTCGGCTGTTCCAGCCTGGCCGAAGACCTGGCCCAGGAAGCCTACCTGCGGGTGGCCAAGGCATTGAACACTCGCTCCATCGAGCATCTGCAACCGTTTCTCTACCAGACGGCCCAGTACCTGGCTTTCGATCATCTGCGTAGCCAACGCAGCAAGCGCCGTTTCGAATACCAGCTGGGCGACGATCGCCAGATCAACCAGATTCCGACCGCCGCGCCGGGCCCCGATAGCCACGTACAGGGCCAGCAGCAGCTGCAATTGCTGCAGCAGGTACTGGCCACCCTGCCCAAGCGCCAGCAACAAATCCTGGTTTTGCATAAACTGCACGGCCTTGCCCAAGGCGAGATCGCCCAGCGCCTGCAGGTCTCCCTGAGCACGGTGGAAAAGGACCTGCGCCATGCACTCAACGCCTGCCTCAAGGCCACCGACCGGCACGACCCCGATGACTGAACACCCAAGCAACGCCCTGCCCTGCGATGCGGTGCGAGAACAGGCCAGCGACTGGTTCGCCCAGCGCGAGGCGGTGGCTGGCAACCCACTGCTGCGCCAACGCTTCGAACAATGGTGCAACGCCGACCCACGACACGCTGCGGCCTATGAAGCCTTGCAAGCACTGTGGGAATCCACCGCCTTCGAGCAGGCCCTGGAGCATCTGGCGCTGGATCTGGAACTACCTCCCGCGCCGCTCCCGGTACGCCGCAAACCCGCCACTGGCCGCTGGCTGGCGGCGGCTGCAGCCTTGTTGCTGATGCTCGGCGCGGGCTGGATCAGCGACTTGCCAATGCGTTTGCAAGCCGATCACCTGGCCGGAGTGGGCCAGGTGCAAGCATTCGACCTGGCCGACGGCTCCCATGTCGTCCTGGGTAGCCATAGCGCTATCAGCACCACGTTCGACGGCGAGCACAGGCGCATCCGCCTGCTGCGCGGCGAGCTCTATGTCGAAGCCTTTCACGATCCTTCCCGACCCATGGTCATCGACGCCGGCGAAGCCACGGTCACCGTGGTCGGCACGCGCTTCAGCGTCAATCGTCATGACGAGGCAGTCACGGTGGCGGTGCGTGAAGGCCGGGTGCGCCTGGCCAGCGACGACGGCGAACAGAGCCTGTTGCAGGCCGGCAACTGGCAACGGCTGGAAGACCGGCGCCTGCAGGCCTTGCACCTGCAAGGCAGTGAACGGCAGATGGCCTGGCTCAACGGTCGCTTGTCGTTCCAGGACATGCCGCTGGCCCAGGTGCTGGAGGAGTTGCGGCGCTACTACCGGGCACCGATCCTGTTGTTCAACGATGCCGCCGCCCAGCAGCAGGTCAGCGGCAACTACCGGCTCGACGATCCGCAAGCGGTCGTCCAGGCCTTGAGCAAGGTCACGGCCACCGAGCTGACCCGCCTGCCAGGTGGCATCCTGGTGCTCCGCTGACACACCCAAGGCAGGCGAGAAAAAAGTTTTACGGCTTTGTCCGGGATAACCCGTCAGGGTGTTTGCTTTTGCAAATCATTCCTATTTCGTACGGGACTTCCATGCACTTCTCATCCCACATCCCCGCCCGCAGCATCCTGGCGCTAGCCATCTGCCTGGCCTGCGGGCACGCAGCGGCAGTCGAGCCCGCCAGCGCCCCCAGCAGGCAAGAGTCGGACCTGCATAGTTTCTCCATCGCCAGGCAACCCCTGGCCGAGGCCCTGGACCAACTGAGCACCCAGAGCGGGTTGCAGATTGCCTATTCATCGCCGATGGCCCAAGGCATCCAGTCCCCTGGAGTCAGCGGCAGGCTGAGCGCCGAACAGGCACTGGCCAAGGTGCTGGAGGGCACCGGCCTGGGCTTCGAGCGCAATGGCCTCAATGCCGTCCTGCTGACCCGCCTGCCCGCGGTGGAGAAGAGCGTGGAACTGGGGGCGACCCAGATCATCAGCAACCAATTGGGCACCGTGACCGAGGGCTCCGGCTCCTACACCCCTGGCACCCTGGCCACCGCCACCCGGCTGGTGTTGAGCCCCCGCCAGACCCCGCAATCGGTGAGCGTCATCACCCGCCAGCACATGGAGGATTTCAACCTCAACAATGTCGACGACGTGATGCGCCACACCCCGGGCATCACCGTATCGGCCTACGACACCGACCGGACCAACTACTACGCCCGCGGTTTCTCGATCAACAACTTCCAGTACGACGGCATTCCCTCCACCTCACGCAATGTCGCCTACTCGGCGGGCAACACCCTGAGCGACATGGCGATCTACGACCGGGTCGAAGTGCTCAAGGGCGCCACCGGCCTGCTGACCGGCGCAGGCTCGCTCGGCGCCACCATCAACCTGGTGCGCAAGAAACCCACCGCCGAATTCAAGGGGCACGCCACCCTGGGCGCGGGCTCCTGGGACAACTATCGCAGCGAAGTGGATGTCAGCGGCCCGTTGACCGACAGCGGCAATGTCCGTGGTCGTGCCGTTGCCGCCTACCAGGACAAGCAGTCGTTCTTGGACCACTACTCGCGCAAGACCGGAACCTACTACGGCATCCTCGAGTTCGACCTGTCCCCGGATACGATGCTGACCGTGGGCGCCGACATGCAGGACAACATTCCCAAGGGCTCCAGCTGGTCCGGCACCTTCCCGCTGGTCAATTCCAACGGCAGCATCAACAAGATGTCGCGCTCCTACAACAACGGTACGACCTGGAGCGCCTGGGAGCAGTACACCCGCACCGCCTTCGCCATGCTCGAACATGACCTGGGCGATGGCTGGGTCACCAAGCTGCAACTGGACCACAAGATCAACAGCTACCATGCCGAGCTGGGCTCGATCCAGTTCGACCAGCCCCAGGCCGATGGCAGTGCCGAGATCAACGGCCAGAAGTACACCGGCGAAACCAAGAGCACCTCCGCCGATCTCTATGCCAGCGGGCCGTTCAGCCTGTTCGGGCGCGACCATGAGCTGGTGCTGGGCGGTTCCATCAGCACGTCACGCTGGCAAGGCAAGGGTTACTGGGCGCCGGTCTGGCCCCAGGGCAACAAGGTGGATTTCTACAACTGGAAGGGCCACCTTTCCCGCCCCATCTGGCAGGCTCCGGCGCAGATTACCGACGACACCACGCGCCAGACTGGCGCCTACCTGACCACCCGCCTGAACCTGTTGGACGACCTGAACGTCATCCTCGGCGGGCGCGTGGTCAACTATCACCAGACCGGCCTGACCCCGTCGTACCGGGAAAGCGGGCGCTTCGTCCCCTATGCCGGGATCATCTATGACCTCAACGAGAACTTCTCGGCATACGCCAGCTACACCGATATCTTCATGCCCCAGGAGAGCTTCAACAAGGACCGGGACCAGAAGCTTTTGGAGCCGGATGAAGGCCAGAACTACGAGCTGGGCCTGAAGGGAGAATTCTTCGAAGGCCGGTTGAACAGCAGCCTGGCCTACTTCGAGATTCGCGAGAACAACCGGCCGATCTCCGACGACGCCTACAACAACCTGACCCCCACCCCGAGCAACTATGCCTACAAGGGGTCCAAGGCGGTCACCAAGGGCTACGAGGCGGAGATTTCGGGTGAGTTGAGCCCGGGCTGGCAGGTCCAGGCCGGCTACACCCACAAGGTGGTGCGCGATGATAAAGGCGACAAGCTCTCCACCTTCGAACCCGAGGACCAGGTCAACCTGTACACCACCTACAAGCTCAAGGGCGACCTGGACAAGTTGACAGTCGGCGGCGGCCTGCGCTGGCAGAGCAAAGGCTGGTACTCGATCTACAACAAGCCGCTGGACCGCAACCAGGACATCACCCAGTCATCCTACTGGCTGGTGGACCTGATGACCCGCTACCAGATCACCGACAGCCTGTCGGCGACCCTGAACGTCAACAATATCTTCGACAAGTCCTACTACACCAACGTCGGTTTCTATAACTCGGCCGCCTACGGTGAACCGCGCAACTTCATGCTCAGCACCCGCTGGGACTTCTAGGCCCTTGGCCCTGTCGGACAATGGCATCCGGCAGGGCCTTTCGCGGCCTCGCTGCACTCAGTCGAGCAAGCCGGCCTGCTTGAGCAACTGCTCCAGCCCCTGGGGCACCAGGGGCGCTTGCGGGCCGAAGCTCGAACTGTCGTGCCAGCTGACGGTGAAGCCCATGCCGTCGGTTTCCTCGCCGTGCAACTGGCCACGGGAGTAGACACTGGCATCGTCGAAGCGTGCGTCATACACCTGGACGATTTCGTGCCCGGGCTGGCCCAGGTAGGTGAACAGGTTTTCCAGGGTACCCAGCAGGCGCAGCTGGCTGATGGACAGGCCGAGCTCTTCCTCCACCTCGCGGCGGATGGCCTGGTCGCTGCGCTCGCCGAACTCGATGCCGCCACCCACCGGGCGGAACACCGTCTGCTGCTCATGGGGGTCGTCGAACTGATGGACCAGGATCTTGCCCTGGTGATGGAAGACACAAAGCGCCAGGGCGCGGATACGCGGTTCAGCCATGGGAAAATCCGTTTGCCGGGGGAAAAAGCGCGGCATTAGAGCATGGGCGCCGACATCTCGGCCAGGACCTCCCCGGCGAACCTTCGCAGTCGCTCCGGGCTGAGCAGCAGCGAGGCGTTGACGTGCCAGTCGCTGGCGTCATCCGCGGTCGACCACAGGCTGACCTTGAGCATCAGCAACGGCTGCCAGTCGGCGCCGGCCGTCACTTGCAAGGCCAGGTCAAGGCACGCCGAGCGCCATTGCAACGGCTCCTCAGGCAACGCTTGCGCCGCTTGCAGAAAAAACTCGGCCAACCCGACACAGCCCTCCAGGGGTTCGTGGACGATACGAATATGGGCCTGGAAGCCGCTGCCCCGCAGGCCAACGTCGAGCAACGGGCAGACGCCGCCCTCCTCGGCGGCGATGGACAATTGCAGCCCATCGTCCTGGGCCACTACCGCACTCATTCGCAGGCCGGCGGGTAGAAATGGCTGGCCGCCAGTGCCGGCACTTCTTCCAGCGCCGTCCACAATTGCTCGTCCAGTTCGCCACCGATCAGCTCATGCTGCTCATCGCTGAGCCGCTCGGGAATATCCCACAGGCGCTCCAACGGCGGATGGGCCTGCAGATCGCCGATCGTCTGCCGCTGGCGTTCCACCACCGCCCTGGCCCGGGTCGCACCCAACGCCTGGAGTGCGTCCAGGGCCAACTGGTAGCTGCGCTCGCCCCAGTTGCAGAAGAACTGCAGGAAACCACCGTTGTAGCCATCTGCCTCCAGGCGCCACAGGGCGACGATGGCCTGGTCCCGTTCAGGCAGGCGCTCCAGGTCCCAATCCAGCGCCTGCAGGCGCGCCATGGACTGCTCGCACACATGCTCCCAGATCCAGTCGGCACCCTCGATCACCAGCCCCTGCTCACCCAACCCGGGCCACAGCACCGAGCTGCCCTGGGGCGCAATCCGCCAGGCCTGGCGCTGCTGCGCCGAGGCTTCCTGCAAGCGGCCATAACGCCCGAGGGATTGGCGCAGCAGCAAGCCATCGGCCCAGCCGAGACAGAGCTGGTCCGCTTCGAAAGCGACGTGGGTTATGGGATTGGCGTTGGACAAGGCAGACCTTCCTGGCAGTGGTTTCGATCAAAGACTGGGGCGTTGCCCCGGGATGCTTCTACACCGATCCACCGCACGGTGCCACCCTGCATAGGCTGCAAATACCCTTGGCTTGCGTGACCTGGAACCGCTATAAAACCCGCCCCCTCCAAGGATGCTTGCCGTGTTCACCAGACTGTTCGACCAGGAACTGCATCTCTATGGCAGTCCTGGCGAGTTCAATGCCATAGCCCGCGCCATTCGCAAAGACTGCCGTCAGGCTTTTGCCCTGGAGCCCGAACCTGCGCAACTCGTCAGCCTGATCCTGCACTGCGGTGGACACCAGGACAGCATTCGCATCGAAGGGGACAGCCTGTACATTCATTTTACCCAGGCCACCAAGAACCGCCTTTGGACACACTTTTCGATGCCCCAGGAAACACCCCCGGGAGCGATGTTCTTCATCGACCGGTGCCAGGGCCATGTACCTGCTTTCGGCGATGACTGCTTGAGCCTGGTACTGCACATCAACGCAACGCCCCCTACCTGAAACCAGCCGAGACACCCCTGCCCGATGAAAATCTACCTCGACGATGAACGCCAGACGCCCGAAGGCTGGGTGCGGACCTACTGGCCGGACGAAGCCATTGCCTTGCTCAAGGCCGGTGGCGTCAGTGAAATCAGCCTCGACCACGACCTGGGCGACGACGAACGCGGCACTGGCTACGACGTGATCCTGTGGATCGAGGAAGCCGTGGCCTTGCAGGGTTTTCGCCCGCCACGGATCAAGGTGCACTCAGCCAATGCCTCGGCCGTGGAGAAAATGCAGGCCGGAGTCCGCTCGATACAGCGGCTGGCAGCCGGGCAGTAACCGTAGGGTCTTGAGTGGCGCTAGCGACAGCCCCACGGACCTCTTCCCACTGGATAGCGGCGCCCCTGTCCCTCTCAGGGCGGCGCCAGGCCTCAATGAGCGCCACCACAGCGGGCGCCGCTTGCACATGTCCATCGGTCGAATCTTCCATGCCAGGGTTCCACCACCAGCAACACCTGGGCATCAGCCCACCAACCGCTTGCCCTTGAGCTCGGCATAGGCCGCCTTGATCGGCTCGAAACCGTATTGCTGCTCCAGGCGCTTGACGATGAAATGCCCACGGGCCATGTCCTGGTAGAAGTCGGTGAACAGGGTATTGATGGTGGCTCCGGTGACGGCCCCGATCACCGGCACGGCCTGGGCCGCGAACTTGCTGGAGATGGTCACGCCATAGCGCGCCGCGACCTTTTCGATCAGCACCGCCAGCCACTTGCCCGCCTGCCCCGGCGACATCCGGCTGATGGCACTGGAGCCCTGCTTGGCGGCGATGGCGGCCAGTTCCTTGGAAAGTTGCTGCATGGCCTGGGTGGTGAAGCTGCGGGTCAGGTAGTAACCGGTTTCGCTGGCATCGTCGGCCTCGCTGTTGCCGCCCATGGCGAACACCTCGATGCACGCCTGCTTGGTGGCGAAGTCCGTCAGGTCGAACCCCTCGCTGCGCGCCACATCGGCCACCGAGCGCATCATGATGGTGGTGGACACCGGCAGCTCGACGAACAGCGAAGCAAAACCGAAGGCGCCCCCCAAGGCCCCCGACGCGGCCGCATACAACTTGTGCAAGCGCGGCGAGGCCTGTTTCTTCGGCTGGTTGTCCAGGCTCCACAAGGCCGCATCGGCGGAACTGTGCAGTGCGGCCACCACCGCGCCGTTGATCTTCTGCGACACCACCGCCGGCAAGGCCTTGACCGCACTCTCGATGGGCGAGCCCAGCAAGCCCGACAGGCGTGCGGTCAACGATGGCGACTCCAAGAGGCCCACGGCGCGCTTGAGGTCCCTGTAGTCTTGCGGGTTGTCTTGGATATTCACTGAAGCTTCCCTTGGCAGGCGCTGGTACGGGCGAGCATTTTGGCAGCATCGACCCGGGAAAATAAACCGCCCGCCGACGCAGATTCGCGTCGGCGGGCGGGATGCGCTGCATGGTCAATCCTGCAACCAGACCCGTACCTGCCGCTCGGGGCCTTCGATGAACAGCAAGTGCGCCACCTGGCCCGCTTCCAGCAGGTCCTGGCGGGCCTCCTGCAAACGCTCCAGGGACGGCGGCTGGTCCACCAGCTCGACCCGCGCCACCGGCGCCTTCATCGATTGCCGGGCATCGGACTTGGCCTTGCGGATCGCCGCCAGCGTCGCGCTGACCGCCTCCAGCAACGACTCCACATCAGCCTCGACCGCACAGGTTTCAGGCCAGGACGCACGGTGCACCGAACCCGGCTGCCAGCAACGCCAGACCTCTTCGCAAACGAAAGGCAGGAACGGCGCGAACAGCCGCTGCAGGCTGCTCAAGGCTCGGGCCAGGGCGTTGCGCGCCGAGTGCCCTTCGGGCCGATAGGCGCGGCGCTTGACCAGCTCGACGTAGTCATCGCAGAACCACCAGAAGAATCCCTCGATGCGTACCAGGGCAGCACTGTAGTCGTAGCTTTCCAATGCCTGCCGGGCCTGGCCGGCGACACTTCCCAGGCGTTGCAGCATGGCCTGGTCCAGCGCCTGGGACACCGGCCCGGCGGGGTCGCCGGGCAAGCCGAACACCAGCTTCGAGACGTTGAACAGCTTGAGCGCCAGGCGCCGGCCGATCTTCATCTGCTGCTCTTCGAAGGCGGTATCGCTGCCCGGCCGCCCCAGGGCCGCCCAGTAGCGCACCGCGTCGCTGCCGTACTGCTCCAGCAGCGCCAGGGGGGTGACCACATTGCCCCGGGACTTGGACATCTTCTTGCGGTCCGGATCGAGGATCCAGCCCGACAGCGCCACATGGTGCCAGGGCACGGCGGCCTGCTCGAAGTGACTGCGAACCAGGGTCGAGAACAGCCAGGTGCGGATGATGTCGTGGCCCTGGGGCCGCAGGTCCATGGGAAAGACCTGCTCGAACAGGCCATCGCCCTCCTCCCAGCCCGCGGCGATCTGCGGGCTCAGGGAGCTGGTGGCCCAGGTATCCATGATGTCCCGCTCGCCGATGAAACCATGGGGTTGGCCGCGCTGGTCCGGCTCGTAACCCGGCGGGGTGTCCAGGGTCGGGTCCACCGGCAGCGAGTCTTCGCTGGCGGCGATCGGTCGGTCATGGTCCGGTTCGCCCCGGGCATCCAGGGGGTACCAGAACGGCAGGGGCACGCCGAAGATCCGTTGCCGGCTGATCAGCCAGTCGCCATTGAGACCGCCAACCCAATGCTCATAGCGGCTGCGCATGAATGGCGGATGCCAGGCCAGGGTCCGGCCACGCTCCAGCAGTTGCTGGCGCAGCTCGGCATCACGCCCGCCATTGCGCAAGTACCACTGGCGGGTGGCGACGATCTCCAGCGGCTGGTCACCTTTCTCGAAGAACTTCACGGCATGGCGGATCGGCCGTGGCTCGCCGAGCAGGCCGCCGCACCCGTGCAGCAGCGGCAACAACCGCTGGCGTGCCTGGGCCAGGCTGCAACCGGCCAGTGCGGCATAGGCCTGGCGTCCGGCGGGATCGGCCAGCCACCCAGGCGCCTGCGCCAGCAAGCGACCGTCGCGGTCGATGATGCAACGGGTCGGCAGCTGCAATTCACGCCACCAGAGCACGTCCGTCAGGTCGCCGAAGGTGCAGACCATCGCCAGCCCCGTGCCCTTCTGCGGATCGGCCAGCGGGTGGGCGAGCAACGGCACCGGCACCTCGAACAGCGGCGAGCGCAACGCCTGCCCGAACTGCCCCTGGTAGCGTGGATCGTCGGGGTGCGCCACCAGCGCCACGCAGGCCGCCAGCAACTCCGGACGCGTGGTGGCGATGCGCAGCGCCTGGCCCCCGTCGCCCCGGAACACCAGGTCGTGCCAAGCGCCCGGCTGCTCGCGATCCTCAAGCTCGGCCTGGGCCACGGCGGTCTGGAAGGTCACGTCCCACAGGCATGGCGCCTGCTGGCTGTAGAGCTCGCCACGCTGGTAGTTGCGCAAGAGCGCGCGCTGGCTGACCCGCTGCGCCCGCTCATCGATGGTGGCGTAGGTCAGCCCCCAGTCCACCGACAACCCCAGCTGCACGAACAGGTTGCGAAAGGCCTGCTCATCGATGGCGGTCAGGCGATGGCACAGCTCGACGAAATTGCGCCGGCTGATCGAGAGATACTCGCTGCGGCGCCGGGCTACCGTGGCCGGCGGCTGGAACTGCGGTTGGTATGTGGCATCCGGGTCACAGCGCACGCCGTAGTAGTTCTCCACGCGCCGTTCGGTGGGCAGGCCGTTGTCATCCCAACCCATGGGATAGAACACAGTCTTGCCGCACATGCGCTGGAAGCGGGCGATGATATCGGTGTGGGTGTAGCTGAACACATGGCCGACGTGCAGCGAGCCGGAGGCCGTGGGTGGCGGTGTGTCGATGGAATAGACCGCGTCCCGTGGGGCATTGCGGTCGAAGGCGTAGGTGCCTTCTTCGAGCCAGCGCTGGGACCAGCGTGTCTCGAGATGTTCAAGCGAGGGGGTGGGGCAAATCGTCAGGCTTTCACGTTTAACGGTGACATAGCTTCCTCCTGTCATCGGCAGATGGCGCGCAGTGGTGCGCGCCGCAAGGCCGATTTATAGAGCAAGGACACGGATTAGTAAATCGCCCTTTCAAAGCCATTTCACCTGCGGCGCCCACTGCGGGTACTCAGCGCGCATGCGCTCCAGGCACTGGGCCAGCAACCGCGCATCGTCGGGCAAGCGCTGGCTCAATGTCGACCCGCCGTGGAACGACAATTGCCGTGGCATCTCCACCAGCCCGGTGATCGCGTCCCAGAACGCATCCCAGTTGCAGCCGTACCAAGCGGGAAACCCCAGGGCGTCGCGCAGCAGGATGTGCAGTTCGGCCGAACTGCCCACCGCGCTCAAATCGATATCCAACCGCTGCAAACCGATTACCTCCCAGTGGCCCTCAACTCCAGGTGCTCGCGTCGATCACTGGCGAACGTACTGCACCTGCTTGCCGTCGAAGACGTAGCTGACGTCATCGGCATCACTCATCTTGCGGGTCTGGGTGTCACCCGCAGAGGTGGTGCCGCTGAACTTGACCAGCAAGCGCGGCATGGGTCCTTGGGCCGCCACGAAATTCAGCTCGCCCTGGTTGGCGATGCAGGGGATCACCGTGCCGTCGTCGCAGGCCGCCGAGTTGTCCTCGCCGCTGAAGACCTGGCCCAGGTAGCTCCAGACCCAGCCGTCCTCCTCCGGGGTCTTGTTCGGGTTGAACACGAACACGGCATAACCACTGATGCCGTAGCCGCTGTCGAAGGTGGCCGTGGGCACCGCCAGCACCAGGCGGCCATCGTTGGTGCGGTACTCCAGGGCCTGGCGGCTGGTGTCCACTTCCTCGGGCTGCTCGCGGGCGCCGAAGAAGCCGATCTTGCGCTCGATGCTGCGAATATCGTAAGGCTGCTTCTGACCCGGGCGAGCCAGTTCGAAGGTCGCGTCCGCCAGCCGGACCTTGACGTCCGGGGCGATGAAGTCCTCACCTTCACGGGCCGCGCGGTCGCGAGTGAACCAGGAGAACGTCGCGTAATAGTGCTTGCCGCCCAGGTCGATCTCGCGGCCATACCAGAAGTTGGACACCACGCCATCTTCCAGTTCGAAGGTTTCGACCTGGTCATCGATCTGGACGTTGTTGATCAGCGCCAGCACCGCGCCAGGCGGGATCAAGGGATCCTTGGCATAGCCGGCCAATGGCGCCGCGAGGGCTGCGGTGGCCAGGGCCAGGGCCGTCAGTGCCCGGCCCAGGCGGCCGGTCTTGTGCGCAGCGTCGAACCTGCTTTTCATGCGTTGAACATCCCTGTAGTGCCTTGCTGGACCGCCTGCCGAAGCGGCCTGCGGTATGGGGCTGGAATCATATAAGCAGGTTTTTGCCAGCCACAAGATGCTGGCACATGGCAATCGCGACGCCAGCTTGCGTCCAGGCGGACCTCAGGGCGCCAGGAAGCCGCCGGCCTGCAACGGGTGCGGGTCGACAAGGCCAAGAAACTGCTGCTGGCCAGCGACATGTCGGTCAAGGCGATCGCCTACGAAGTCGGCTACGAAAACGTCAGCTACTTCGCGCGGCTGTTCAAGACCCAACTAGGCCAGACCCCGGCCTAGTGGCGCCAGGGCGTCGCGGAACGAGAGCGGCAGCCCAGGCCCTGGCCAGGCGACCACTAGCCCTTCAGCACTGCGAACGGCTGGTACGGGCTACGGTGCGTCCCGGCGCGACGGCCACCAGCCACCCCAGCAGCACCAGCCCGGCTGATGCCAGTCCCGCCCCGGCCAGGCCCATGTGGGCAATGCCCAGCGAACCCAGGGTAACGCCCCCCAGCCACGCTCCCAGGGCGATTCCCAGGTTGAAACCGGCGATATTGAGCCCGGCCGCCACTGCATGGGCATGGGGTGCATGCCGCTCGGCGATGCCGATCAACCGAGCCTGCAAGGCCGGCACCGCGGCGTAGGTGAACAGCCCCAGCAAGGCCACGCAGAGCGCCATGCCCAGGGCCGAATGCGCCAGCCCCCAGAATCCCAGCCCGCACCCGGCGATGCCGGCGAGCACCATGAAGCTGGCCCGGTCGACACCCAGGCAATCGGTCAGCCGTCCTCCCAACAGGTTGCCGACTGCGGCGAGCACGCCATAACCGAGCATGAACAGGCCAACCGTGGCGATGCTGACCTGGGTCACCCCGGTCAACAGCGGCGCGATGTAGGTATAGGCGCTGAACGAGCCGGCATACCCCAGCACGGTGACCAGGGCCGCCACCAGCAAGGCTGGATGCAGCAATGCCCGAAGTGCCTGGACCACGGATTCGCCAGCGGCCTCCCCTGGGGTCCTGGCCGGCTCGACCATGCCCAGCAGCCCGAGGAAACCCAATGCACCGAACCCGGCAATCGCCCCCAGCACCGGCCGCCAGGACCACAGGCCGCCGAGGTAGGTACTGATGGGCACGCCAATGGCCATGGCCAGGGTGAACCCCGAGAACACCACCGCCACCGCACGCCCGGCCCGCTTCGGTCCGGCCAGGCGCGCGGCGGTGCTGGAAGCCACGGCCAGGAACAGGCCGTGGCCCATGCCCGCGACGAACCGCGCCGCCAACAGCGCCCACAGGTTGCTGGCGAGGGCGGCGCCCAGGCTCCCGGCGCAGAACACCAGCACGGTGCCGAGCATCACCCGCTTGCGCGGCCAGCTTGCGGTCAGGGCCGTGAGGATCGGTGCGGCGCAGGTCGCGCCCAGGGCATACAGGGTGACCGTGCCACCGGCCTGCTCGAGCTTGAGGCCCAGGTCTTGGGCGATGACGTCGGTGAGGCCGATGGGCACGAATTCGGCAAGCCCCAGGGCAAAGGCGCTGAGGCTGAAGATATAGACGATGAAGGGCATGGACACGCGCTCCGAAGAGTTGGAAAACCGGCCTGGGGCCAGGGGTGCGCGCAATCGTAGAAAGGCCCTGTCATTTCGAAAAATCAACCTTTTGGCAGTCAGGTCAAAATATTTTTATACCTCAAGCAGACTGGTCACTATGCTGGCCAGCCCTTGGCCGGCCAGCCAACGCGCCGCCGGACGCTTGTCCACCAATCAACCGGGAACACTTCGCGAGGGCGCCCACCCGGGCGCGATACCGCTTCATGAGCCATCTGGACCACCTGCGTACCTTCATCGAGGCCTATCGCCTGCAATCCTTCTCCCGTGCCGCCCAGGCGCTGGGCATGACCCAGCCTGGCGCATCGCTGCACATCCAGGCGCTGGAAGCCTTCGTCGGCAAGCCACTATTCGTGCGGCGCTCGCGGGGCGTGACCGCGACCGAGGCCGCAGACGAGCTGGCCCGCGCCATCGGGCCAATGCTCGACGGGCTGGAAATGCGCATGGCCTCCTACCGCCAGAGCGATGAACTGAGCGGTACCGTGCACATCGCCGGGCCTTCGGACTTCATCCACGGCAAGCTGGCCTCGGGGCTCGCGCCCCTGCTGGAGCAGGGTTTGCAAATCCGCCTGCACACCGGCAACCGCGAGCGCATCTACAGCCTGCTGGACAGCTCGACCGCGGACCTGGCGATCACCGCCTCGCTGCCGGACGAACATGCCCACGGTTTCGCCCGGCTGCTGACCGAACGATTCCTCCTGGTGCTGGCCCCGGAGCTGGCCCGGAAACTGGGCAAGCGACCATCGGCCGAGGCACTGGCCGCTGTGCCGCTGATTGCCTTCGACGAAGACCTGCCGCTGATCCGCCCGGTATGGACCGCGCTGTTCCAGTTCGCCCCGACCTTGCAGGCCGCACTGACCATCGCCGACCTGCGAATCATCCAGGACCTGGTGGTCCAGGGCCAAGGCTGGAGCGTGCTGCCCGACTACCAATGCCGCGAGGCCCTGGAAGCCGGTCGCCTGGTATCGCTGACGTCCCTGGCGCAGGCTCCCACCAACGAGCTGTACCTGGTCTGGAACAAGACCGCGATGCGCAGTCCGCGCCTGATCCACGTACGCGACTTCCTCCTCGGGATGTTTGCCAACAGCGTGCACTAACCCCCTGCCCGGCCCCGGGAGCCGATGCTAGACTGCGCGGCTTTTTTCCCAGGGGCCAGGTTATGCAACGCATCGTGATACTGGGCAACGCCGGGAGCGGCAAATCCACCCTGGCCCGGGAGCTGGGGCGCCGTCTCGCAGTGCCGGTGGTGCACCTGGACCGGCTGTTCTGGGAGCCCGGCTGGGTCGAGGCCGATACCGAGGTGTTCCGCAGCCGGGTCCGCGAGGCCGTCGCCACGGATGCCTGGATCTGCGAAGGCAATTACTCGCGGCGCACCTTCGACCTGCGCCTGCCCCGCGCCGAGCTGGTGATCTGGCTCGACACCCCGCGCACCACCTGCCTGCGCCGGGTATTCATGCGCAGCCTGCGCAACCGCCCACGCGCCGACCTGCCGGCAGGTTGCCACGAGCAACTGAACCTGGAGTTCCTCAAGTTCCTGGGTTTCGTGTGGCACTTCGACCAGCACAATCGCCCGGGCATCGAACAGGTCCGCCAGGCCGTGGCGCCCCAGGTGCCGGTGGTTCATCTGCGAGGCATGCGGGACATCGACAACTGGCTCGAGACGCTGCCACCCCGCCTGCCGGACTGAGCGCGACAGCCTGGACCGGTCGGCGGCCATGGCGCAAAAGCGCAAGACTTCCGGGTGAAAAACCGGATAATGGCGGCCTTTTCGTCTTGCTCGTTATTCTGGTAGCCCCCATGGAAATCAAGGTCAACTTTCTCGACAACCTCCGACTTGAAGCCAAGTTCGATGACTTCACGGTGGTGGCCGACCAGCCGATCCGCTACAAGGGCGACGGTTCGGCACCGGGTCCGTTCGACTATTTCCTGGCTTCCTCGGCGCTGTGCGCCGCCTACTTCGTGAAGCTGTACTGCCAGACCCGCGACATCCCCACCGACAACATCCGCCTGTCGCAGAACAACATCGTCGATCCGGAAAACCGCTACAACCAGATCTTCAAGATCCAGGTCGAGCTGCCCGCGGACATCTCCGAGAAGGATCGCCAGGGCATCCTGCGCTCCATCGATCGCTGCACGGTGAAGAAGGTGGTGCAGACCGGCCCCGAGTTCGTGATCGAGGAAGTGGAGAACCTGGACGCCGATGCCCAGGCCCTGCTGATGCCGAGCCTGGACGCCGGCACCAGCACCCGCATCCCCGGCAAGGACCTGCCGCTGGAGCAGACCATCGCCAACATGTCGGCGATCCTCGCGGACCTGGGGATGAAGATCGAGATTGCTTCCTGGCGCAACATCGTGCCCAACGTCTGGTCGCTGCATATCCGCGACGCGCAGTCGCCGATGTGCTTCACCAACGGCAAGGGCTCGACCAAGGAAAGCGCCCTGGCCTCGGCCCTGGGCGAATTCATCGAGCGCCTGAACTGCAACTTCTTCTACAACGACCAGTTCTGGGGCCAGGAGATCGCCAACGCCGAGTTCGTCCATTACCCCGACGAGCGCTGGTTCCAGCCAGGGCGCAAGGATGCCCTGCCCAAGGAAATCCTCGACGAGTACTGCCTCGGGATCTACAACCCCGACGGCGAGCTGCGCGGCTCGCACCTGTACGACACCAACTCCGGCAACATCGAGCGCGGCATCTGCTCGCTGCCCTTCGTGCGCCAGTCGGATGGCGAAGTGGTGTACTTCCCCTCCAACCTGATCGAGAACCTGTACCTCTCCAACGGCATGAGCGCCGGCAACACCCTGGCCGAGGCCCAGGTGCAGTGCCTGTCGGAAATCTTCGAACGGGCGGTCAAGCGCGAGATCCTCGAAGGCGAGCTCGCCCTGCCGGACGTGCCCCAGGAAGTGCTGGCCAAGTACCCGGGCATCCTGGCGGGTATCCAGGGCCTGGAGGAGCAAGGCTTCCCGGTGCTGGTCAAGGACGCTTCCCTGGGCGGTGAATTCCCGGTGATGTGCGTGACCCTGATGAACCCGCGCACCGGTGGCGTGTTCGCCTCCTTCGGCGCGCACCCGAGCTTCGAAGTGGCGCTGGAACGCAGCCTCACCGAACTGCTCCAGGGCCGCAGCTTCGAGGGCCTGAACGACCTGCCGCAGCCGACCTTCGAGAGCCAGGCGCTGATGGAGCCGAACAACTTCGTCGAGCACTTCATCGATTCCAGCGGCGTGGTCTCATGGCGCTTCTTCAGCGCCAAGGCCGACTTCGAGTTCGTCGAGTGGGATTTCTCCAGCCAGGGCGCCGACTCCAACGCCGAGGAAGCCGCGACCCTGTTCGGCATCCTCGAAGGCCTGGGCAAGGAAAGCTACATGGCGGTGTACGAGCACCTGGGTGCCACCGCCTGCCGGATCCTGGTGCCGGACTACTCGGAAATCTACCCGGTGGACGACCTGATCTGGGACAACACCAACAAGGCGCTGTTCTTCCGCGAAGACATCCTCAACCTGCACAGCCTGGACGAAGAAGCCCTGCGCGACCTGGTGGAGCGCCTGGAGCAAAGCGAGCTGGACGACTACACCGACATCACCACCTTGATCGGCATCGAGTTCGACGACAACACCGCCTGGGGCCAGTTGACCATCCTCGAGCTGAAGCTGCTGATCCACGTGGCCCTGGGCCAGTTCGACCCGGCCAAGGAACTGGTGGAGATGTTCCTGCAGTACAACGACAACACCGTCGAGCGCGGCCTGTTCTACCAGGCCATGAACGCGGTGCTGGAAGTGGAACTGGACGACGAGCTGGAGCTGGCGGACTACGAAGCCAACTTGCGCCGCATGTTCGGCAACGAGCGGATGGACGCGGTGATCGGCTCGGTACAGGGCAGCGTGCGCTTCCATGGCCTGACGCCTACCAGCATGCAACTGGAGGGCCTGGACCGGCACCTGCGGTTGATCGACAGCTACAAGAAGCTGCACGCGGCACGGGCCAGAATGGCTGGCCTGGCCAGCTGAGGGCTTCGGCAGGAAAGCACCTTCGCAGGCTGTGGGAAAACTACTGCGTTTGGCAATACTGCGTTAAAAACAGGCTCAGAGCGCTCATTTACAGCCAGTAAACTCCGCTTCCTCGCCCGTTTTTGCCTTGTCTTGCCTTCACTCGCGACGTTTTCACACCGCCTGTTCGGGTGCTTTTTTGTTTCAGCCCCCGGATTGCGAATCTGCCCCATGTTCGCCACAGCTGAGCAACAATCTGATCAGGCAGCCACTGCCATCCGATAACAGCAACGGAAAATGCCGCCCCCCTGTTTCCCGTCTTCACGATCTGTACCATGGGCTCCTGACATTCACGACCTGCCAAACCCAAGCCGACGGCTAGCGCCCCGAGAGACCGCCACCATGCAAGCAGACTTTCGCCCCAAGCAGATCTACGAGCAGGTTGCCGACCAGATCCGCGCCGGCATCCTGAGCGGCCAGTATGCCCACGGCTCGCGCCTGCCCTCCGAGCGTGACCTGGCACAGCGGCTGAAGGTGAGCCGGCCCGCCGTACGCGAAGCGATCGGTGCCTTGCAGAACGAAGGCATGGTGACCACCCGCCATGGCTCAGGCACCTACGTCGCCGATTGCCCGCTGCAGGTGAACGAAGCGGCACCGGACTATGCCGGGCTGCCGCCGGTGGACGCTGACTTCAGCCCCATCAGCACCCTCGAAGTACGCTTGCTGATCGAACCGGCGATAGCCCGCCTGGCCGCCCGCCGTGCCCAGCGCGACCCATTGGCCGAGCGCTACCTGGAACAGATGATCGATGTGAAGGACATCGGCGACCCGCTGCAACAAGCGCGCTGGAGCGAAGCCGACCGGCTGTTCCACCGCCAGCTCGCGATGATGACCGGCGATATCCTGATTGCCCGGATCGCCGAGGAAATCAACAAGACCATGGAGCAACCGTTGTGGAACCGCCTGCGGGACGACGGGATCTACGACCCCGAACGCATCCAGCTGTATGCGGCGGAACACCGCCTGATCTACGAGGCGATCATCAGCGGCGACGAAGATGCCGCCGCTTTCTACGTCGAAGGCCACCTCAAGCGGGTGCGCCGCGATATCAGCTCGCGGGAATGAACGAGGGGCCGGCATGGACGTGCCATGCCGGCCCCTCGCGCGCTGCGTTCAACGAATCGGCTGGACCTTGAAGGAGCGCTGCATCCGGTAGAGGGTCTGGACTCCCAGCCACTTGTCGAAGATGGCCTGCATCGTCCCTTCGGCCTCCAGCTCGCGCAACGCCGAGTTCACCGCGACGAGCATGCCCGGCTCGTCTCGACGTATGCCCAGGCCCCAGACTTCCCGGCCGATGGCCGGTTGCAGGATGCTGTACTGCCCGGCCTTGTCACCCAGGCGGTTGAGCAACTTGTGCAGGACCTCCTGCGAAGTGCTGAAACCCGTGACCTTGCCCTGGAGCAATGCGGTGAAGGCGCTGGACACATCCTCGAAGCCGACCGCCGTTGCGCCCGGCAAGGCCTGCCTGATATAGGCCTCGCTGATGCTGCCCTTGACGTAGCTGATGCGCTTGCCATCCAGCTCGTCGAGGGCGGTGATGCCCCGACCGGCCCTGACCGCCAGCACGTTCTCGCTCACATAGTAGGCATCGGAAAATGCCACCTGCTCGGCGCGTAGCGGCGTATGGGCCAGCCCCGCGCCGAGCACATCCATGTGGCCCTGTTGCAACTCGGCGATACGGGCCTCGATGGACACCGGCTTGATCTCGACCTTCGCTCCCAGCTTGCCGGCCACCGCCTGGCAAACGTCCACGTCATAACCGACCACCGAGCGCGTCTTCACGTCCGTGTAGCCGAATGGCTCGAAGATATCCAGTACGCCGCAGACCAGCACTGCGCGAGCCTTGACCTCGTCCAGTTGCGCGGCCTGGACGCCAGCCGCCCCCAGCAACAGGCAAGTGGCAATGGCAGAACCCCACGATGAAAAACTGCGTTTCATATCTGTGTCCCCAGGAAGAATAGCCATGGCAATGATGTGCGCGCAGCAGCTAACGCCGCGCTAGCGGACCAGGAAACCGTGCCGCTGCGGGTCACGCTCATCGATGATCCAGTTGCAGAACCCACAGATGTAGGCCGTGCCCGAGACTTCCGGGATAACCGCCTTGAATTCCCCCACCCGGGTTTCTTCGATGACCCTGGCACTGAACACCGACCCTATTACCGACTCGTTGACCAGCACCTGGTCCCGGTCGATCTGCCCCCGCAGGTAAAGCTGGGCGATCCGGCCGCTGGTGCCCGAACCTGTGGGTGAGCGGTCCACCTCGCGGTCGGCGAAGATGCAGCAGTTGGCCTGGGTCGATCCGGGCAGGCGCGGCTCACCGTCGATGATGGTGCCGTAGATGTGGTTGATCTCGGGAATCTCGGGATGCACCACCGGGAACGCGGCATTGGCCGCGCGCTTCACCTCGGCCCCGAACTTCTTCAACTCCTCCACCGCCGACTCGCGGATCGGCAGGCCATGGGGCGCACCGCTGGTATAGAAATAGAAGGCCCCACCGTAGGCGATATCGCCGGTGACCGGACCGTAGCTCGGGGTCTGGACCGTCACGTCGCGACGGTAGATGAACGACGGCACGTTGATGAAGCGCACGCTACCGGCATGCTGGCCATCCCACTCGACGAAGGCTTCGATGAAACCGCAGGGAGCATCGATGCCGACCCGGGTCCGTGGCGACGTCCGCTCGACCCAGCCCAGCTCCACGGCGGCGGTAGCCAGGGCGATGGTGCCGTGGCCACAGTGATCGCTGTAGCCTTCGTTGTGCAGGAAGATGATGCCGAAGTCCGCCGTGGGCGAGACCGGCTCGGTGAGGTAGCCGCCATACATGTCGGCATGGCCGCGCGGCTCGAACATCAGGGCCTGGCGGATATCGTCCGCATGCTCCCGTAGCCAGGCACGACGCTCGATGATGGTCTTGCCGGGCAACCGGGGCAGGCCGCAGGTCACGATTCGAAACGGCTCGCCGCCGGCATGGACTTCCACGGTGTTGATGCTGCGGGTGATACGCATGGTCGATTCCCCTTGGACAATGGATTCAGGCGCGCTCGGCCATGAGGTTGGCGAGGGCTACACGGGCAGCCGCCAGGTCCCAGGCGGCGGTACCGACACTCTTGACCACCACCGGACGCCCAGGCTCGACGGCGCCATCCAGCGCACTGGCCAGGGACCTGACCTGGGACCAGTCCACCGCCGCACGCAGCAGGTCCCCGGCCTCGTGGCGAGCACCGGCCGGGTCGTCGGCATAGATCAGGCTGCCGTCGAGCAGAGTCTTGCCCAGCTCGGCCATTTCCGGCTTGAAGGCGCCGACCCCGACGACCAGGCACCCGGCCCGGGCCGGTTGGTTGTAAACCGGCTCGAGGCTGGTGGTCAGGGTGATGACTGCATCGACCTCCGGCATGTCGCCATCCAACGGCTGCAACTGGCCATGCCACTGGCGATTGGCTTCGCAGAACTGCTTGGCGGACGCGAGGTCCAGGCCTCGTACCCAGATCCTGGCCTGGGGATACAGCGCGTTGATGGCCTGGACATGAAACCGCGACTGGGCACCGGTGCCGAAGATCAGGATCCGCTGCACAGGCTGGGGCAGGAAGGTGCGCAGGGCCAGCAGGGTGACGGCGGCGGTGCGGCGCCCGGTCACTTCCGGGCCGTCCAGCAGGCACAGCAGCCTGCCGGTGGCGGCATCGCATACCGTGACATTGCCATGCAAGGTGGGCAGGTGGCGCCGGGCATTGGCCTGCTGCACGTTCACCAGCTTGTGGATCGCGATGTCCGGCGCGCTGGCCGGCATGCTGAGCAGCACCCCGCCCTCGCCCAGGGGCACCACCATGCGCTCCGGGCTCAAGATCGAACCGGCCGCCAGTTCCCGTACCGCCCGCCCGAGGGCCTCGACCAACTGCTCGAAGCCCAGCAAGGCGGCGGTCCTGGCCGGGTCGCAGACGATGATTCCCGGAGGGTTCGCCAGCATGGCGGCAATGGATGGATCGTTCATTCTGTTGCTCCTCTGTGGATGACTCAGCGGCGACCTATGTCGCAAAGGAACTGCTGCGCCCGTGGATGCCTGGGCGTGTTGAAGAACTCGCCGGGAGGCGCCACCTCCAGCAGGCGGCCCTGGTCCATGAACCACACCACGTCGCTCACTTCCCGGGCGAAGTGCATCTCGTGGGTCACGCAGACCATGGTCATGCCCTCGGCCGCCAGGGCCTTCATCACCGCCAGTACCTCGCCGACCATTTCCGGGTCCAGGGCGCTGGTGGGCTCATCGAATAGCATCACCGGTGGCTGCATGGCCAATGCCCGGGCGATGGCCACGCGCTGTTGCTGGCCACCCGACAGCTGGTTCGGATAGGCCTCGGCCTTGTGCCCCAGGCCGACCTTGTCCAGCAGGCCCAGGGCCAGTTCGCGGGTCGGCGCCGCTGCCGCCTTGCGTACCCACAGTGGTCCGCAGGTGACGTTCTCCAGGACGGACAGGTGGGGAAACAGGTTGAACTGCTGGAACACGAAGCCGATGTGGCTGCGCATGGCATTCACATCCACCTGCCGGCCCTGGACGTCCTGGCCATTGACATGGATGGTCCCCGAGCCGATGGCCTCCAGGCGGTTCATGGTGCGGATCAAGGTGGACTTGCCCGAACCGGACGGCCCGCACAGCACCACCACCTGGCCCTTCTTCACCTGGGCGCTGATGTCCGTGAGCACCTGGTGCTCGCCGTACCACTTGTTCACCTTGTCCAGGGCGATGATGACGCTGGAAGCTGCCTGGGCAGCATTGTGGTTGTGCATGATCAATACCCCTGGGCCGGAGCCGGGCGTGGAGGGTGGGAAGTGGCGGGCATCCGCCCGTTGTTGCGGGCAAGGCGCGCCTCCAGCAGGCGGGCGGCCTGGGTCAGCGCGAAACAGATGGCGAAATAGGCCAGCGACAGCACCAGGAACACGCTGAAGGGCTCGGTGAGCACCGTGCTGTTGACCTGGTTGGCGGCGTAGGTCAGCTCGTTGACGCCGATCACGTAGCCCAGCGAGGTGTCCTTGATGGTGGTGACGAACTGGCCAACCATGCTCGGCAGCATGTTCCCCAGGGCCTGGGGCAGGATCACCCTGCGGGTCCGGGTCCAGTAGCCCATGCCCAGTGCCGCGGCGGCCTCGCCCTGCCCCTTGGGTAGCGATTCGATGCCCGCCCTGACGATTTCCGCCAGGTACACCGCCTGGAACACCACCAGCGTCACCGCCATGGTGGTGAAGCCGGCAACCGGTCGCCCGAGGATGATCGGCACCACGAAATAGGCCCCGAAGATCAGCATCACCAACGGAATGCTGCGCAGCAGGTAGCCGACGCCCATGGCCGGATAGCGCAGTACCTTCGCGGGGCTGAGCTGGGCCAGGGCCAGCAGTACGCTCAACGGGAACGCCAGGCCGATGCCGATGATCGACAGCAGCAGCGTGGCGACGATGCCGCCCAGCGGGCCATTGGGGTAGGACCCCAGCAGGAACAGCAACCAGTACTCCTGGATGATCTCCAGCATGCTCAGCGCCCCCTGATCCGCAGGTGCCGGCCCAGCCAGCCACCGGCCAGCAACAGGCTCAGCGCCACCGCCACATAAAGGACGGTGCTGAGCCCATAGGTGGCGAAGATGCGGAAGGTGCCGCTGGCCACCTCCTTGGTGACGTAGGTCAGCTCCATCACCCCGATGACCATGGCCAGGCTGGTGGTCTTCATCAGCATCACGGTGTTGCTCAGCAAAGGGGCGATCGCCACTCGCAGCGCCTGGGGCAGGATCACCCGACGCAGGGCGCCGGCCCGACCCAGGCCCAGGGCCTGCGCCGCTTCCTGCTGCCCCGCAGCGATGCTGCGCAGGCCGCTGCGGATGTCCTCGGCGAAGTAGGCGCCGTAGTACAGCCCGATGGCGATCAGCGCGAATACCAGCTCGCCGTGATGCTCGTTCAACCACTCCTGGAGCGCCTCGGGCAGCAGGCTGCTCACGCCGAAGTACCACAGGAACAGATGCACCAGGGGCGGGACGTTGCGCTGGTATTCGATGAACGCCATAACCCAGAGGCCGACGAAGCGCCCCCCGGCCAGGCGCAGCAACGTCACCAGCAGGCCGACGGCGAAGGCCAGCAGCCAGCTGCCCAGCGCCAGCATCAGGGTTACCAGCAGTCCCCTGGCCAGGACCTGCCCATATTCGTTCAGGAAGTCCATGCCAGGCTCCCGTTGCGTACGCCACCCGAGCCTGGTTTGGTAGGCCCGGCATCCGGCCAGCCATGCGAGCATGGCAGCCCCGCCCAACCCAGGCCGTGCCCTCGCGGATCGTCCCGTGGCGGCAGGTAGCGCCGCCGGAACACCGCCAGGGCCTTGAGGTATCGTTTTTTGTTGTTCTTGTTCATCGCTGCTCTCCTGCTTGCCCTGGCAACCCGATTGGTGGTTCCAGCGAATCCCTGGCGCTGGACCGGCAGATTCCCGGGTGGGTATGGGTCATGTCTGGACGACCCGACTGGTTAATAAAAAACCATTAACTGGTCAATTTCCGATCCAGACTGTTGCATTCTCAAGCAAAGCCTCGGGAAAAAAGATCAGAAACTTCCTAAATCCCGTTAAGATTTGGTCAGTCAAATACCGCAGAAGCGGCATATGTTCCTGACTTCGTGATGAAAGCCCGGAACACAACTGGTCATAAAAATGACCAGGCAATCAGCTATGGCGGTGCCCGCTCCCGCCCATAGCCAGTGGGCCTGATCGCCTGCATTTGAAATACGCGGCGGCGCCCGACAGAATCGCCCCCCGATCCGGCCCGAGATGTGGCGGGCCCACGCAAGCAAGAGGTTGCAGTTGAACGAACAGACATTGTCCATGCGCCTGGAGCGCGTCGCGGCCCAGGTACCGGCTGGGGCGCGCCTGGCCGATATCGGCTCGGACCACGGCTACCTGCCGCTGGCGTTGCTGAGCCGTGGCGCCATCGAGAGGGCAGTGGCTGGCGAGGTGGCGCTGACGCCCTTCCACTCGGCCCAACGCAGCGCTCGTGCCAGTGGTTTGGGTCAGCGCATCAGCGTGCGCCTGGCCAACGGCCTGGCGGCAATCGAGCCGGAGGACGGGATCACCGCCATCAGCTTCTGCGGCATGGGTGGCGAGACCATCCGCGACATCCTCGAGGCCGGCAAGGCACGCCTCAATGGCCGCGAGCGCCTGGTCATGCAGCCCAACGGCGGCGAACAGCCGCTGCGTCAATGGCTGATGGACAACGGCTACGCCATCCTTTTCGAAGAGGTGCTGCGCGAGAACCGCTTCGACTACGAGATCATCGTCGCCGAGCACGGCGCCAGCCCAAGCTACAGCGCCGAGTAGCTGTACTTCGGCCCGCTGCAGATGCAGGAGCGCAGCCCGGCATTCCTGGCCAAGTGGCAGCGCAAGTTGCGCCAGAAGCACAAGATCCTGGCCCACTTCGCCCGGGCGCAGCAGGCGGTGCCCGAGGAGAAACTCCAGGACACCCAGCGCAAGGCCCGCTGGATCAGCGAGCTGCTGGCCTGAGCCCGCAGCGCTGCTTTCACTGGTAAAACCCGCTGTGTATCATCGGCCCAGGTCGATGCTACCTGCCGCTCGCATCCGCAAGGAATGGTGAAAGCATCGCTGTCCCCCCTACCCTGTCGTCACTCTTGACAGTCGAGGCCCGGCAACGCGAGCCCCCCTGCACCTCGACGAACAGGAGCAACGATGATCACTCTCGAACACGCCAAGCAAATGGCCAAGCGCCTGCGCACCGCGCTCGCTTCCCACGACCAGTCGATCAGCCACGCCACCGCGCTGGAAAGCGTGGCCCGGCAACTGGGCTACAAGGACTGGAACACCGCCGCCGCAGCCCTGCCCCAGGAACAACCCCAGGGGATCAGCTTCGACAAGGCCATCCCGATCCTGCGGATGTTCGACGAAGCCAAGGCTCGCGAGTTCTACCTCGATTTCCTGGGGTTCACCGTGGAGTTCGAACACCGCTTCGAAGCCGACCTGCCGCTGTACCTGGGCATCAGCCGCAATGGCCTGCAACTGCATCTGTCCGAGCACCATGGCGATGCCAGCCCCGGGGCGACGATCTTCGTGCCGATGCACAACATCGAACAGCTGCGCGATGAACTGCAAGCCAAGCGCTACGGCTACGGCCGCCCCGATATCGTCGAACAAGACTGGGGCAAGACCCTGGAAGTCTACGACCCCTTCGGCAATCGCATCCGCTTCTGCCAGGGCTGATCCTGCGCCGACCATCCAGAGCGCAAGCGAGCCGTACCACGGGCAGGCCCAGTGCCTGCCCGTGGACGCTCATGGGCTAGGGTTTCAGAAGTCCACCGAGGCGGACAGCTCGAAGGTGCGTGGTGCACCCAGGCCCAGGCTGGTGGTCAGCGGCATTCCCCAGTAGGCCTTGTTGGTGAGGTTGCTGACGTTGCCCCGCAGGGTCACCGGGCGGTTAGCGACCTGGGTGGCGTAGCGGGCGCCCACGTCGAACAGGGTGTAGCCGGGAATCGACTGCTGGTTGTCGGCGCTGATGTACTGCTTGGACAGCGCCGTGGCGTTGGCGGTCAGCGTCAGGCCCTGCAGCACCGGGGTATCCCATTCCACGCCGAGCTTGCCTTGCAGTTCGGGATAGCCAGTGGCGTTCTTGCCGTCGTTGCGGCCGCCCTCGGTCTTGGTCAGCTTGGGGTCGACATGGGCGACGCCGCCCATCAACCGCACGTCATCCAGCGGCGCCCCGAAGAAGCCCCACTCCACCCCGCGGTTACGTTGTTCGCCCCCCATGGAGTAGATGTTGGTGGCCGGATCGGTGTAGCTGCCCGGACGGGTGATCTCGTACAACGCCAGGGTATGGGTTAAGGAGCCCAGGTCGAGCTTCAGGCCGACTTCCTTCTGCTTGGTCTTGTAGGGCGCGAAGATCGCGCCGGCGTTGGCTGCGGTCAGCGGCGCCGTGCCGCCCTTGCTCAGGCCCTCGATGTAGTTGGCATACAGCGACAGGTCGTCGGTGGCCTTGAACAGCACCGCGGCCGCCGGGGTGGTGGCGCTTTCGTCATAGCGCGAGGTGCACTTGCCGGTGCTGACGCTGAAGGTATCGCTGAGCACCTCCTGGCGGCGCACGCCCAGGGTCAGCTGCAGGCGATCATCCAGCACCGACAAGGTATCGGCCACGCCGTAGCTGCGCAGGCGGCTCTCGCTGTGCATGATCAGCGGCCAGCTGGTGGGCGCCTTGGGACCCCAGGTCGGGTGGTAGATATTGGTGGTCCAGTCGGCACCGGGCACCGAGCGACGCCCCCAATCCTTCTTCTTGTCCGAGTACTGGGTAGCGTTCAACGACCACTGGTGCTTGATCTCGCCCGTCTGTAACTGGCCCTTGAGGCCGGTTTGCGCAGAGACCTTGCGCACCTGGAACTTCAACTGGCCCATGCTGCTGCGCAGGTCGCCGGCATCGTTGATCACCGTGGCGATCATGGCGCCGTTGTAGGCGTAGTCGCTCTTGCTGCCACCCACCGCGGCATAGGCGGTCAGTTGTTCACTGAGGTCGAACTCGCCACGCAGGATCGCGCCCTTGTCCTTGCTTTCAACCGTCGCCCAGTCGGGGTTGAGCAGCGAACCGGCCTTGGGCGGCCTGGGCACCGCAACCCCGGCAGCCAGGCCCATCCCACGGTTCTGGCCGGTGATGCGCTGGTCGGCGTCATACAGGTCAAGGGACAACCGCGCGCGCTCGCCACGCCAGTCCAGGGCCAATGACGCCAGGTCGGCTTTCTGCTTCTGGTGGTCGGTGGCCGCATCGCCTTCGCGGTGGACGCCGTTGAAACGCACGCCGAACTGCTGGTCCTGGCCAAAGCGCCGGCCCATGTCCAGGTGCCCCCCGAGCTGCGAGTCGGACATGTAGCTGCCGGTCATGCGTGTCAGCGGTTCGTTGCCGGCACGCTTGGGCACCAGGTTGACCGTGCCGCCCACCGAGCCGCCTGGCGGCATGCCATTGAGCAACGCCGAGGGGCCCTTGAGCACTTCGATGCGCTCGTACATTTCGGGGGACACGCGATAGAACGGCGCCATGCCGAACAGCCCGTCGACGGTCACGTCGCTGATGTCCGAGGCGAAGCCGCGAATCGAGTAGTTCTCGCTGAAGGTGCCGGTCAAGCCGTTGCTGAACACCGCCGGATCGGTGGCGGCGATCACATCGGTGATGCTCTTGGCCTGGCGGTCCTCGATGTACTTCTCGGTGTAGCTGATGGTGCTGAACGGGGTCTCCATGAAGTCCTTGTTGCCCAGCAAGCCGAGCTTGCCGCCAGAGGCCACCTGCTCCCCCGCGTAGGCCGGTGGCAGGCTGGAGACGGCTTCGCCCTGGATCGTGGTGGCGGGCAACGCCAGTGCCCGGTCCTGGGTCGCTTCGGCCGGCTCGCGAACCTCTGCGCCCGCCGGCGCCGCCAGCGTGGCCAGGACCCCCAGGGCCAGCCCTGCCAGCCCGCGGTGGACGCCCACGGCCAGGGGTTTGGCGACCAAAGCCTGGGAAAGGTGTGCATTGCGATGGAAAGAATGACGGTAAGTCACGCTACAGCTCCGTTGAAGTGAGAAGGCAGTGTTTTTTTGATTAGTTGGCTTGATTCGAATGCAAGAGCTAAGGCTGTTGATAATCATTTTCTACCGCGCAAATACCGCGAACAGCCTTAGGCTCGAAGTCAGGGCTGATAACCCTTGATGACGTCGTCGATCATCAGCTTCACCGAGGTCGGGCTGGCGGCGGTGACATACCAGGCCTGGGCATCGGCGAAGACCACACGGCCGTTCTTCCAGGCGTTGGTCTGGCGCAGCAGCGGGTTGTCCAGGCTCTGGGCATACAGGGCCGGGCGCCCTTCCATCACGGCAGTGCGGTCCACCACGTAGAGGATGTCGGGGTTGGCCTGCTGGATGAATTCGCTGGAGATCGGCTGGCCATGCAGGCCGGTCTCGCCCTCGGGGCTGGCCGGTTTCACGCCCAGCGCATCGAAGATGAAGCCATAGCGCGAATGCGCGCCGAAGGAGCTGAAGGCGCCGTTGTTATGCAGCACGATCAAGGCGCGCTCAGGGCGGCCTGCCGTGACCTGCCGGGCCTGCTGCACCTTGGCCTCCAGTTGCGCGGCCTGCTCCCGGGCCTGTTGCTGCTTGCCGAAGATCTCGCCGAGGCTCGCCAGGTGCTCCTTGATGACCTCGATATGCCGGCCCTGGCTGTCGCGGTAATCCACGTCGAAATGCACCGTGGGCGCGATCGCGCTCAGCTCCTGGTAGTGGCTGGCCTGCAGCGAGGTGATCAGGATCAGGTCCGGCTTGACGGCGTAGATCCGCTCCAGGTTGGGCTGGACGATCGCCCCCAGGTCCTCGACCTGGGCCGCCTGCTTGTACCGGGCCAGGAAGTGCGGGATGAAATCCTTGGGCATGCCGGCCACGGGAATGCCCAGCTGGTCGAGGAAATCCACTTCGTTCATGTCCAGGGCCACCGTGCGCTGGGGCAGTCGCTCCACCAGCGTGGTGCCCAGTTGGTGCCGGACCGTGACCGAGGTATACGCCGGATCCTGGGTGGTAGCAGCCGGAGCCTGGCCCGTCGCGGGCGAGGTGGCGGTTTTATCCTGGCAGCCCTGCCCGGCCAGGATCGCGGCCACCAACAGGGCCAACGTCCCATACCTGCTTGCGTGATATCGGGTCATTTCAGTTCTCTTGCGGGGTTGAAGTAGTTGCACAGGTAGCCGCGAGCGTCATGGCTGATGCTGAAATCCAGCCCGTAGAGCTCTCGCAGCCGCTCTTCGGTCAGCACCTGGGCGACGCTGCCGGCGGCGTGTACGGCGCCCTGTTTCATCGCCACGATGTAGTCCGAGTAGTTGGCGGCGAAGTTGATGTCGTGCACCACCAGCACCACCGTGCGCCCCTGTTCGTCGCACAGCCGGCGCAGGGCGCGCATGATCTGTACCGCATGCTTGATGTCGAGGTTGTTCAGCGGCTCGTCCAGCAGCAGGTAGTTGGTCTGCTGGGCGATGGTCATGGCCAGGAATGCCATCTGCCGCTGACCACCGCTGAGCTCATCGAGAAAGGCCCCGCGCAGCTCCTGCAGCGAGAGGAAGGCAATGGCCTCGTCGATCGCCTGCTGGTCGGCCCGGGTCAGGGCACCACGGCTGTAGGGAAAGCGCCCGAAGGCCACCAGTTCCTCGACCGTCAGGCGCAGGTTGAAGTCCGGCGCCTGGCGCAGGGTGGCCACCGTGCGGGCGTAGTCGCCGATGGCCATGCCACGGGTATCGCGGCCCGCCACCAGGATGCTGCCGCGAGTCGGTTCCAGCAGCCGCGCGATCATCATCAGCAGGGTCGACTTGCCCGCGCCGTTGGGACCGATCAGCGAGGTCAGGCGGCGGGCCGGGAACTGCACGTTGACCTCGTGCAGCACAGTCTTGGCGCCGTAGCTCTTGTGAAGGTCGTGGACGGTGATCATGCAGCTCCTCGGGTACGCAGCATCAGGGCCAGGAAGTAAGCGCCACACAACAGGTTGACCAGCAGGCCCACGGTGGTCTTGTAGTTGAACAGGTGCTCGACCAGCAGTTGGGCGAGCAGGAACAGGCCCACGGCGATGGCGCAGCCCAGGGGCAGCGTGACCCGGTGGCGGAAGGTCCCGGCCAGGGCATAGGCGATGTTCGCCACGAATACCCCCATGAAGGCCACGGGCCCCAGCAGGCTGGTGGACACCGCCACCAGGCCGGCGATCAGCGCCAGTTGCAGGCGCACGCAGCGTTGGTAGTCGATCCCCAGGGAGATCGCCTGGTCGCGCCCCAGCGCCAGCACATCGAGGGTCGCCAGGGTCTTGCGCCCTACCAAGCACAGCCCCGCCACCAGCAGCCCGGCGTACAGCAACTGCTGGGGCTGCACCCGGTTGAACGAGGCCTGGCTGAACCCCAGCAGCATGGAGAACTCCCCGGGGCTGGCCTGGTACTGGACGAACTGGGTGAAGGTGCCGATGACCATGGTCAGCACCAGCCCCACCAGCAGCAGGAAGAATAGGTCGCGCCGGCCATCGCCGAACAGCCAGCGGTGCAGCGCCCAGGAATAGGCCAGCATCAGCAGCACCGACAGCCCGAAGTTGCCATGGGCACCCAGCACCAGCAGGCCGGACATGCCCAGCACCGCCACCAGTACCGCCTGCAACAGCAGGTACACCGCCTCGTAGCCCATGATCGCCGGGGTCAGGATGCGGTTGCAGGTCAAGGTCTGGAAGGCGATCGACGACCAGGCGACGCACACCCCGCCGATCACCATCGCCCCCAGCCGGACCAGGCGCCTGGGGATCACCTGGGCAAAATCCAGCCCCGAGCCGAGCAACAGGAACAGCAGCGCCAGGACGCATACCGCGAGCCACACCCCATAGTGCGAAGGCTTCATCGGCGCCCCCTTGCCAGCAGGATCAGGAACAGCACGCCGCCGAGGCATCCGGCCGTCAGGCCGATGGGCACTTCGTAGGGATAGATGACCAGGCGCCCCACCAGGTCGCAGACCAGCAGCAGCGATGCGCCGCCCAGGGCCACCAGCGGCAGGGTCCGGCCCAGTTGGTCACCGTGGCGCAGGGCGACCAGCTGCGGGATCACCAGGCCGACGAAGGGAATCGAGCCCACGGTGATTACCGTGGCCGATACGGTCACGGCCACCAGCAGCAACCCCAGGGCCACCGTCGCCGGATAATTCAGGCCCAGGCTCGCAGCCATGCCCTCGCCCATGCCGAGCACGGTGAAACGCTGGGCATACAGATAGGCCAGGACCACGATCGGCAAGATCAGGTAGATGATTTCGTAGTGGCCCTGGACCACCCGGGAGAAGTCCCCGAGCAACCAGCCCTGCATGCTTTGCAGCACGTTATGGCGATAGGCGTAGGACTCGGCGAGGGCGCTCAGCACGCCGCCGTACATCAGGCCGATCACCGGCACCAATGCTGCGCTGCGCAACGGCACGCGGCGGATGATCAGGACGAACGCCAGGCTCGCGGCGAAGCACACCCCCAGGGCGAACAGCATGCGTCCCAGGGTGCCGGCGCCCGGCAGCAGCACCAGCGACAACAGGATGCCCAGCTTGGCCGCATCCAGGCCGCCGGTGGTGGCCGGCTCGACGAACTTGTTGCGCACGATGTGCTGCAGGATCACCCCGCACACCGCCAGCCCCACACCGCTGAGCACCAGCGCCATCAACCGTGGCAGGCGGCTGGCGGTGAGGGTCAGCCAGGCATCGCCGGCCCCGGACAACAGCTGCCCCAGGGAGAACTGCCGGGCGCCCACCAGCAACGAGGCGCCGCAGAGGATGACGAAGGCCCCCAGCCAGCTGGCACGCATCAGCGGGACGCTCCGATCCGCCAGCCCTGGGCAGCGCCACGCTGGTCGAGCAAACGCGCGTAGTACCCCGGCCTGGCACGCAGCTCATCCGGCGCTCCCTGCTCCACCACCCGTCCCTGCTCCAGCACTACGATCTGGTCGGCCATGGCCACCGTCGACAGCTGGTGGGCGATGACCACCAGTGTGCACTGGCCGCGCAACCTGGCCAGGGCCTGGGCGATGACCGCCTGGTTTTCGGCATCCAGGGCCGCGGTGGCTTCGTCCACCAGGAGGATCGGCGCCTGCTTGAGCAGCGCCCGGGCAATGGCGATGCGCTGCCGCTCGCCTCCCGACAAGCGCGCCCCGCCCTCGCCCACCTGGGTGTCGATGCCCTGGGCCAGGCGGTCGATGATCTCCACCACGCCGGCCTGGCGCGCGGCCTCCATGACCTGGGCGGCGCTGGCGTCGGGGTCGCCCAGGCGGATGTTGTCGGCAATGCTGCCCTGGAACAGGTAGGAATCCTGGAAGATCTGGCTGATGTGCCCGGCCAGTTGCGCCTCGGACATCTGCCGCACATCCACGCCACCGACCCGTACGCTGCCCTGGTCGACCTCGAAGAACCGGGCGATCAGCCTGGCCAGGGTGGTCTTGCCCGAACCCGACGCGCCGATCAACGCAGTCATGCTGCCCGGTGCCAGGCGCAGGCTGACGTCCCGCAGGACCTCGGGCTGCCCGGGGCCATAGGCGAAGCTCACGCCTTGCAGTTCGACCGAGGCATCGCCCGGCGCCTGGGGCGACTGGGCCTGGGCCAGAGGCGGCACGGCGAGGATCTGGCTGGCTTCTTCGAGCTGGCCCAGGGCCCCGCGCAGGGTCTCGCCATAACTGGCCAGCTCCAGCAGCGGATCGACGAAGCGGCTGACCACTACCAGGGTCACCGCCAGGGCGATGGCCGGGCCGGTTTCCAGGCCCAGGCCCAACAGGCGTTCGAGCCACAGGCCGGCACTCACCAGCAAGGCGGCGAAGATGCCCTGGACCACCCAGGTGTTGAGCACCGAGGATAATGACGACAGGTAGATCAAGCGCCCGGCGGACTGGCGCTGCTGGTCGATGGCCTGGCGCAGCAAGCGCGTGCCGCCCTGCTCGCCGTTGAACGCACGCAGCACCGACTGGGCCTGGGCGAACTCCACCATGCGCTGGCTGGTCTTGGCGAAATGCGCATGGAAAGCACTATCGGCGCGGCGCCCCAGGCGGGTCGAGAACGACACCGCGAGCGCCAGCAGCGGCAAGGCCAGGAGGGCCAGCAATCCGGTCGGCCAGTGCAACACGCCCAGGGCGACGACCATCGCCAAGGGAGTCATCGCGGCACTGATCAGGGGCGTGAACACATGGGCCGGCAACTGCGCGATGGCCATCATGCCCTGGGTGATGACGTGTCCCAGCCGGGCGTTGTGCTCGGGCGTGAACCAGCCCACCGGCAGCCGGGCGATATGCTCGCCCATGCGCAAGCGCACGCCTTGCAGGACGGCGACGCCCACCGCGACCCCGGCGCGTTCCACCTGGCGCCGCCAGAGCCAGCACAGCAGCACGCCGGCCAGCAACAACGCCAGCCAGGCACTGGCGCCTCGGGTATCACCGGCCAGCAAGTGGCCGAGCAAGGGCACCAGGACGGTGATGGTCAGGCCGCTGAGCAAGCCATAGCCCACCGCCATCCAGGCATAGCGACGCAATACCGGGACATCCTCGCCCAGCAGTTGGATGAAGGTCTTCAGCATGGTTGTGCTACCTGTTCCTTGCGGTTGTCGCCATAGCCACCGAGCCTCCAGAGCCGTGCGTACAGCCCTCCTTGCTCGAGCAACTGGGAGTGCCGGCCCTGTTCACGGACCCGGCCGTTGTCGAGCACCACGATGCGCTCGGCGTGCATCACGGTATCCAGTCGATGGGCGATCACCAGCAGGGTACGGCCCTGGGAGAAACGCGCCAGTGCTTCCTGGATCGCCACCTGGCTTTGGGCATCCGCCGCGGCCGTGGCTTCGTCGAGCACCAGCAGCGGTGGGTCGAGCAGTACGGCGCGGGCGATGCTCAGGCGTTGCTGCTCGCCCCCGGAAAAGTGCGCGTCCTCGCCCACCACCGAGTCGTAGCCCCGAGGCAAGCGCAGGATCTGTTCGTGGATATTGGCCAGGCGCGCGGCGGCTTCGATCTCCTGGCGGCTGGCCAAGGGTTTGCCCAGGGCGATGTTCTCGCCGACGCTGGCGTGGATCAGGCGCACGTCCTGCAACACGAAGCCGATATGGCGGTAGAGGCTGGCGCTGTCGAGTTGGCGCAGGTCGACACCCCCCAGGGTGATGCGTCCGGCGCTGGGGTCGAAGAACCGCAGCAGCAGGCGCGCCAGGGTCGACTTGCCGGCCCCGGAAGGCCCGACGATGGCGGTGGTGGTGCCAGGTTCGAGCACCAGGTCGATATCCGCCAGCACCGGATGCTCGGGGTCGTAGCCATAGCTCACCCGCTTCAGGCGCAGTTCATTGCCCTGGGGCTGTTGCCCGGTACCGGGGGCTGGCTGTTCCAGCACCGGGGTCTGCAGCAAGGCCTGCACCCGCTCGGCCGCGCCGGTGGCACTGCCCAGGTCGTGGAGGATGTAGTGCAGCAACAATACCGGCGCGCACAGCCCCGGGGTCACCAGGGCGAAGGGCAGCACATCCAGCGGCGTGGCCCAGCCCTGGCTCACGAACAAGGTGCCGCAGGCCAACACCACCCCCAGTACCGAGACCGGGGCGACCAGCGCGTTGGCGTTGGCCATGGCCGCCACCAGCGGCCGGGTGAAGGCGATGAAGGTTTGGGCGAAGGCGTCGATCGCCTCGCGGTAGCGCCCATGGGCCTGGCCGCTGCTGCCGAAGGCCTTGATCACCGGGATGCCGTTGACGAATTCGACCACCGCATTGTCGATGCGCCCAAGGCCAGTGACGATCTCCTGCATGTTGGCGCCGCTGGACTTCATGGCCCGGCCCAGGAACACGAAGAACCCGGGGAACGGCAGCAGCGAGAGCAGCGCCAGGCGCCAGTCCATGGCGAACAGGTAGATCACCCCGATCAGCAACGCACCGCCGGCACGGCCCAGGGTGGTGAAGAAATGCGCGGTCAGGTTGTGCAGCGTGCCGATGTCGTCCTGCATCGCCCGCTTGACCTCCCCCGAGGCGCGGCCGGTGAACCAGCCCAGCGGCACCAGGGCCAGGCGCTGGACGATCGCCAGGCGCAATTGATGGGTGATGCGGTTGTCGGCCAGGTGCGCCTGCAACTCGCCGGCGCAAAGCAGCGCCATGCCGCAGAACAGGCTCGCTACGCCCACCAGCAGCAGCCAGCCAATATCGCCGGCCACATGGGTGGCGTCGCCCAGGGCCAGCCTGGCGATACGCTCGATAACCGCCAAGGGGACCAGGGTCAGCATCGATCCGCTGGCGGACAGGGCCGCCGCCGTAATCAGCCGACCGCGCACGGGAGTCAAGACCTGGCTGATCGGACCCTGGGCCTTGGAGTGGGCCGAGATCGCGTCATGGGTGCTCATAGATGAAGTTTTCCAGACATTCGAAGACCGGCCTGCCCCACCCGCCCCGGTAAACGGAGCCGGAAACCCTGGCCGGGGGTAGCTCATGGATAGATCTGAGAATCAGAATCATATTTAGTTGCATGACTATAAACTAATTTGCCAAATCCAGACAAGACAGCTAAAAGTCATGCCTCATCGAGCCAGGACCTCTCCATGGAACCGCCACAGAAAACCCCGGCGCGCGGGCGCCCGCGCACCATCACCCGGGAACGGATCGCCGATGCCGGCATCGGCATCGGCTTGTCGAACATCACTTTCGTCGGCGTCGCCGCTGCCCTGGGCGTCAGCCATATGGCGCTGTACAAGCACATCGCGGGACTCGATGCGCTCAAGAGCCTGATCGCCGAGGAGCTGTTCCAGCGCTGGCAGATCCCCCGGGCCAACGTCGAGCAGCGCACCAGCCTCAAGGACTACCTGATCCTGTTCGCCACTTCGGCCCGGGAGTTCGTCAAGGCGCATCCGGGGCTGACGCCCTACATGATCCGCCGGCTGGCAGCGACCCAACCGATGCTGGACAAGATCATCGAGCACCAGCTGCATATCGCCCAGGCCTACGACATCGCGCCGCAGCAGGCCCGCTGGTTGCTGGCCACGGTGGCGTTCCACTGCTTCGCCGTGGCCGATACGGTCTATGCAGTGTCAGGCCAAGAGCCGGAACTGGAGGCTGATCGCCTGGCGGAAGTGGCGGAGATGGAGGCCGAACTGATCCAGGGCATGCATGCGCTGATCGTCGGCACCCTGACCCTGCTCGAGGAAGGCCTGATTCCAGGTTCCTGAGCCAACTGCCCGGCCCCCCAGCGGCCTACCGGAACAAGGACCGGAACATGCTGTTTCACGATTTCGTGCTAGGACATATCGAGGTGCAAGTACAGGGCCGCGCCCACGACCTGCACAACTTCTACCAGGCCGAGCATATCCGGTACGACGTCACGAGCCGCACCCTGGCCCTGCACTTTCGCCGATGGCCAGAACCCTGGGTGCCTCCCGAGGAGCCCGAGGCGATCGACCTGCTCTTCAGCGGTGTGAGCTACTTCTCGGCCGATGGCCGTGATTGCGCCTGGGGCCCGGAGGACGATCGTTGCCTGCACGCCATCGGCGTGGTACCGCAGGATGCCGCCACCGGTGAGTTCTACCTCAGCGACGACTTTCCCGCCGATCACCACCTGGTGATCGAGTTCCAGTCGGGGCTGATCCTGCGCCTGCAGGCCGAAGAGGCACGGTGCAGCTTGCGATCCTGACGATCCGGGTTGCACGACACTCCTGTACCCGCTACAAATCCAGCCATCGAACCTGCAAACACAAAGGAGCTGTGCATGTCCGAACAACTGAAATCACTGTTTCTCTCGAGCCAGGATTTTTTCAGGGCGAACCCGGGAAAGGCCACGGCGACTTTCTCGGTGATCAGCAGCGGCGATGGTGCGCTGCATCGCCAGGTGAAAATCCGCGAGTTCATCCTGGATATCGATGAACCGCAAAACCTGGGGGGAACGAACCAGGGGCCCAACCCCGTGGAGATGGCCCTCGCCTCCCTGGCGACCTGCCAGGAAATCAGTTATCACCTCCATGCGGCCGCCCTCGGGATACCGCTCAAGGAAGTCAGCGTCACCCTTGAAGGAACACTCGATCTGAGGGGGTTCTTCGCGGTCGATGATGAAACCCGCCCCGGCTTCACCGGCATACGCGGGACGGTCAAGTTCGATAGCACGGCCAGTAAAGAGGAGCTCATGGCCCTCAAGGAAAGCGTTGACCACTCTTGCCCGGTCATGGACCTGTTCCGGAACCGGACGCCCGTTGAAATCGCCTTCTAGCCTCCGCGCCGAGTGAGCTGCTCCGGCTCGTTCACCCTCCCAAGGAGCGCATCGGCCCACGCCGACGCGCTCCTTGCCCGTCCTTAGAACTTCGTCTGCATCCCCACCCGCAGCGTGCGCCCCGGCGCGGGCATGAAGCTTTGCGCCAACGGGTCGAGGTAGTAGCGATCGGTGAGGTTCTGCAACGAGACGTTGAAGCTGGTGTGATCCTGCAGCTTGTAGTGGAGGAACAGATCCACCAGGGCCACTTCCCGGTAGTTCAACTGCGTGGTGGTGGCGCCAGTCTGCCAGGGTTTGTCGGCGGTGACGGTAGGCCCCGAGGTATAGGTGATGCGGGTACCGAGAGTCAGGCTCTGGTCGAAGAAGCGCAAGCCGGTGGTCAGGTTGCCGGCGATCCGCGGCGGGTTCTGGGTGTTGGTGTAGGAGCCCATGAAACTGCCCGGGGTACAGTTCGGCGTATCGGCGGTTGGCTGGTAGCGGTTGCTGGTGGCCCGCAACGTAGCGGCGAATTGCGAGTCGCAGGTTTCGGTCTTCAGGTAGTAGGTGGACGACAGGTCGGCGAACACCCGGCCGGCATCATAGCGGGTCTGCAGCTCCAGGCCGCTGGTCTTGAAGCTGTCGGTGTTGCTGAAGCGCATCAGGCCCCACAGGCCCGGGCTCGGGTCGTAGTAGCGAGTGATGTAGTTCTTGATGGTGTTGTTGAAGTAGGCCACCTTGATCGCGGCCGAGTCACCGTCCACCAGCAAGTCTTTGTGCAGCGTGCTGGCGCCGATTTCCCAGTTGCTCGAGCGCTCCGGCTTTAGGTTCTTGCCCGGCATGGTCTGCAGCACTCCCTGGCTGGTCTCGAACAGCGAAGGCATGCGCATGCCCTGGGTGTACGAGGCATAGATGAAGGTATCGGGCGCCACTTCCAGGTTGACGCCAAAGGCCGGGGCGAAGGCGCCGCCACTGTTGCGATCCTTGCCGGAGTAGGCATAGCCGGTGACCACCTCCCCCACCTGGGCGCCATAGACGCTGGTACTGGTGGCACCATACTGGTTGTAGGGCGTGCCTTCGAATGGGAAGTTGGTATTGGTGAACACCGTACCGTTGTTCAACCGCGGATCGGTGGCATCGGTGTACTGGCCGGTCTGGTCGGGGAACCACATCAGGTAGCCGTAGTTGCCGGGCTTGGAAACCATCACGTACTTGTGCTCGAGCTCCTCGCGGCGGGCGCTGGCCTGGGGAATTTCATCCTTGGTGCGGTAGTAGGTGTAGCGTCCGCCGCCCCATAGGGTGAGGCTCTGCACGGGCTTGTATTCCAGCTTGCCGTTGAGGCTGAACTCCTGCCGCGAACCTTCGCGCAACATGCGGTTGGCGTTGATGTCGTGCTGGGTGGTCACCACCCCTTTCTGCGGCTTGAGGTCCTCGATCTGGAACGAACCGCCCAGGTCCAGCTTCAAGTCGCCGTAGTCGGTCTTGAACCGCGAGCTGTTGTTCAAGTCGCCCCCGATGCGCTGGTCGGCCTGGCGACTCCAGCTACGGTCCGAGCGATAGGCCTGGGATGCCGGCGCCGCCACCGAAGTCAGCTGGCTGGTCTGTGCGTCGGTCATCCACAGGCCGGCAGTCAGGTCCACCAAGGGGTTGTTGTCGGGCAGGTAGTTGTAGCGCGCGGTATAGGTGTCGATCTTGGTCTGGCCCAACGGATACTGGTAGATGCCGCCCGTGCCGAAACGGAAGATGTCCGAAGGCATGATTTCGCCAATGCGCCCGTCGTAGCGGCGATAGCCCAACTCGAAGGTGTGGCCGTCCGCCGGGCGCAGGGTGGTCTTGAGCAGGAACGACTCGGTCCGTGACGAGGAGTTGAGCACTTCCTCGTCGGCATTGTAGGTCTTGGCTACGCTGCTCTCTTCGTCGCCATAGCGGTTGTAGACGCGGTAGCGGTCCTGGCCCTTCTTGCCGGCGAAGTAGTTGCCCTGGTTGCGCTTGGCGTAGGCGGCCACCACATCGAACAGGTCATGGCGATAAGCGAACGCGGCGCTGCCGGCTTCAGCTTCCGAACCGAACAGGCCACCACGGCTCTGGTGCGGCTCGGAATACAGGTCCTGGGTCCTGGAGTGGCCATCGCGCGAGGCCGGCGCGACGCCGTTGTTCCACAGGTCGCCCTTCAAGCGCAGGCCGACATCCTTGCCCTCACGCAAGATGTCGTCGACGCCGATGGTGCGCATCTTCACCGTACCGCCGATGGCGCTGGAGGTCAGGCTCGGGCCCTTGTCGATGGCAATGTCGCTGATCAGGTCTGGATCGATGTAGCTGCGCTGCTGGGTGCCGGCGTAGCCGCGATAGACATCCAGCGCCTGCTGCGAACCATCCACTGTCACCGCCACCCGGCTCTGGCCCTGGATGCCGCGGATGTTCACGTCCAGGCCACCGCCATTGCGGCTGTCACCCACTTGTACACCCGGCTGGCCTTTGAGCATGTCGCCCACCGAAACCACGCCGAAGCGCTGCATGTCTTCACTGGAGATGTACACCGACGAGCGCGGTGCCCGATATACCTCTTCCTGGTCGGGGTTCTCGCCCTTGACCTTCTGCACCGGCAGGGCTACCGACTCCTGGCGCAAGCGCAAGGCATAACCACCGTCAGGCTGGCGCTGATAACCCAGGCCGGTGCCCTCCAGCAACTGGCTCAAGCCGTGCTCGGCACTGAACTCGCCATGCAGGCCCCGGCTGGTCTTGCCGGCGGTGAGCAAGGCATTGCCCGCCATGCTGATGCCCGCCTGCGCCCCGAAACGCGCCAGGACCTCATCCAGCGGGCCGGCATCGATCTGGTACTGGCGCTCGCCGACGGCAAACGCCAGCTCGCTGCCCAATGGCTGCAAACTGAGAAATAGCAGGGCAAATGTGCGGGTGCGCAAGGCACGGGCGGGGGATGTCATGCAAGGCTCCTAGGGGTTGGCACCCACCTGTCCCGGTGGGTAATACCTGGAGGCCCCGCGAGCTCGGCAAAAACTGCGCACGAAGAAAAAAATATTTTCAGACCGGCACCAGGGTCACCCAGTAGCGGGTCCGGCGCTCGATACGCACCGGCAGCGTCCGGGCGATCAGCGCCAGGGCCGCATCGGTGTCGTCCAGCTGGAAACTGCCGGTCACCCGCAGGGCCGCCACCGCCTCGCTGCAACGCAACACCCCCGGTCGATAGCGCGACAGCTCGGCCAGCACCTGATCCAGGCGCATGCGTTCGGCCGGCAGGATACCTCGCAACCAGGCCTGGGCCAGGGACGGATCGACCGGACTCGGCACCCCGACGCCACGGCTGTCGACCCGTACCCGCCAGCCGGCCTCCAGGCTGATGAAGGCCGGACGCTGCCGAGGCTCGACCTGCAGCTGCCCGCGCAACACCGTGACCTGGGTCCCCAGGGAATCATGGCGTACCAGCAGATGGGCACCATGGCCATGGAGCAACGCATCGGGCGTCAGCAGTTGCAGGGCCGGAGCCTGCGCACGCGCATCCAGCGCCAGCTCGCCCTCGATCAGTTGCACGTTGCGTCGCTGCGAATCGAACTCGAGGTCGACCGCACTGGCGGTGTTCAGCCACAGCGCACTGCCATCGGCCAGGGTCCAGCGCCGCCGTTCGCCAATACCTGTGCGGTAGGTAGCCAGGGCCGAGCGCACCAGGGTCGAATCCGCCCCCTGCCAGGACACCCCGCCCAGCAACCCGAAAGCCAGCAGGCACTTGAGCAATTGCCGGCGCCGCCGAGGATCGGTTCCGGCGGCCTCCAGGGTCCGCCGGGCCGTCGCATCGGCCAACAGCCCCACGCCTGGTTGCAACAACAATGGCAGGCTGCTGACCCGCTGCCAGGCCTGTTCATGTTCGGCGCAGGACTGCCGCCAGCGCTCCAGGGCCTGTTGCTCGCCAACGCTCATCAGCCCGGACTGCGAGCGCACCAGCCAGTCGATGGCACGGTCGCGCACCTGCGGGTCGACGGCCATGCCGTTCATTCGAAACGGCTCGCGTAGCAGACACTGAAGGCCTTGCCCATGGCTCGCTGCACCTGGGCCACGCTCAGGCTCAGTTGCGCGGCGATCTGCGGGTAGGTCAGGCCGTCGAGCTGGGACAGGAAGAAAATCTGCCGCACCTGCATCGACAACCCCACCAGCAGCGAGTCCAGCTCCAGCAGGGTCTCGATCATCAAGTGCCGCTCTTGCGGCGACGGCTCCTCGGCCATCGGTCGCGCCGCCAGGGCTTCCAGGTAAGCGCGCTCGATCGCCTGGCGCCGCCAGCGGTTGATCAACAGGCCGTTGGCGATGGTGGCGAGAAATGCCATGGGCTGGCGCAACTCATGCACGTCTTCCTTGGAGCGCAGCACGCGAATGAAGGTGTCGTGGGCCAGGTCCTCGGCATCGGCGCTGTGCCCCAGGCGCCGGTGCAGCCAGCCACGCAGCCAGCCATGATGGTTCACATACAACTGGGCGACGGGCGAGGCAGTGCTGTTGTCGTGCATGGGAGATTCGCATTAATGATAATGCTTCTCATTTTATTATTTGCCGACGAGGATTGTACAGGCCGCGAAGCCCACAATTGCAGCAAGGCGACAGGCCTGCCCCACAGCCCGGGCAACCGGGACCAGGCGGCAAGAGCAACCTGCCGGCCGATCTGGCCCGCGCGGCGAATCAGGAGCTTTGTCGATCGATGTCGCGACGCAGCACCACCGCCGTGGTGATGTCCTCGACCGATTCGTGAGTAGCGACGGCATCCCGGACGCGGTTCAGGTCATCGATGGTTCGCGCCTCGATCTCGATCACCAGGTCGAGCTGGCCACTGACCGAAGAGACGCGACGTACCTGCGAGTGCTGCGCCAGGACGTCGAGCAAACCCATGGCCGGCGTGCGCTTGAGGCTCACCAGCAGGATGGCGCGAATCACATGGGCATCGATTTCGCCGATATCGGCCCGGTAACCCCTGATCACGCCACTGCGTTCCAGGTTGATGACCCGCTCGCTGGTGGCGCTTCTTGAAAGGCCGATTCGCGCGGCCAGGGCCTTCAAGGCAATCCGCGCCTCCTTGGACAGGATTTCGAGTATTTCGCGATCTTTTGCATCGAGGTCGCGCATTGCAACTCCTCAAGTCCGCTACCGATTTTGTGCCGGCCGATTCCGACAATATGCCGGCCAGGGCCGACCGCATACCTACTGCCCGCCCAGGCCGCGCATGCCAAGCTAACTGAAAAGAACAGCTTGGAAAACCGCCGCCATGACCGACCTTCGCCACCCCGCCCCGCAGTTCTCCAGCAGCGCCGCCGAACAGCTGGCCGAGCAGTTGTTCAATGTCACCGGCACGGCCACGCCCCTGGCTAGCGAACGTGACTGCAACTTCCGCTTGCAGACGGGCACCGACGCGGGATGGATCCTGAAAGTGGTCAACTCCAGCGAACCGCGCACCGAAAGCGAGCTGCAGACCGCCATCCTCGACCACCTCGCCAACAGCGATCCCGAACTTGCCATACCCCAGCTCAAGACCAGCCTTGCAGGCGGCTTCCTCGCCTCTGCGCTGGCCCCTTCCGGCGAGACCCATGCGGTCCGCCTGGTCAGCTGGCTGCACGGCACGCCCCTGGCCGAGGTCAAGCGCACGCCCGGGTTGATGCGTAGCCTGGGCCAGGCGTTCGGCAACCTGGATCGCGCACTGCAAGGCTTCATGCATCCGGGCGCGGTCCGCGATCTGGACTGGGACCTGCGCCACGCCGCACGCTCCAGGTCACGCCTGCACTTGGTCAAGGATCCCGGCAAAAGAGCCATCCTCGAGCGCTTCATCGATGCTTTCCAAAGCACGGTGCAGCCGAAGCTCGCACGCTTGCGCACCCAGGTCATCCACAACGACGGCAACGACTGGAACATCCTCGTCGACCCGCAGAACCACCAGCAGGTCGCGGGCATCATCGACTTTGGCGATGCGCTGCATACGGTGCTCATCGCCGAAGTCGCCATCGCCTGCGCCTACGCCATCCTCGACATGGAAGACCCGATCGGCGCGGCCGCGGCTCTCACTGCCGGCTTCCACGAGCGCTTCCCCCTGCAACCGCAAGAGCTGGATGTGCTGTTCAACCTGATCGCCATGCGCCTGGTCATCAGCGTCACCTTGTCGGCATCGCGGCAAGAGCAGGCCCAGGACAACCCCTACCTGGCGATCAGCGAAGCCCCGGCCTGGCGCCTGCTGGAAAGGCTGGATCGCATGCACCCGCGACTGGCGACGGCGATCCTGCGCAAGGCTTGTGGCCATGACGCCATGGAAGGCGCCGGCGAGGTGCGCCGCTGGGTCATGGACAACCGCAAGTCGTTCGCGGACATCGTGCGGCCAGCGGCAGCGACCCTGAACAAGGTCATAGTGCCGTTCGCGGACGCCTCCCACGAGATGACGATCGCCTCGGCCGCACAACGTCCGGCGGAGGCGACCCAGTGGTGGAATGAGTTCTCTGCCCGGCACAAGGTCCCCCTCGGCATCGGCCCCTGGGGCGAAGAACGGACCATCTACACCGACGTGGCATTCGTCTCGCGATTCATCGAAGGGCAGCGCCGGATCATCCACCTCGGCGTGGACCTGATCATGCCCGCCGGTACCCCGCTATACACCCCGGTGGCCGGCGTGGTGCGCAGCGTCGAGGTCGAATCCGAACCCCTTGGCTATGGCGGCTTGATCATGCTGGAGCACGCGCCGCAGGGCTGCCCGCCCTTCCTGACCCTGTGGGGCCACCTGGCTCACGAAGCCCTGGAGCGCCTGAAGCCCGGCGATCACCTGGAAGCCGGCGCACTGCTGGGCTACATGGGCGCGGACACGGAAAACGGCGGCTGGCTGCCCCACCTGCACCTGCAGATGTCCACCGACACCCAGCTGCAAGCCAACGAGTTCATCGGCGTTGGCGAGCGGGCCTATCTGGATGTGTGGGCCGACCTGTTCCCCGACGCCTCGGAGCTGGCCGGCATCCCCGCGGAAACCTACAGCCAGGAGGGAAGGAGCAAGGCCCAGATCGTGGCCAGGCGCAAGGAGCTGTTGCTGCCCAACCTGTCGATTTCCTATTCGGACCCGATCAAGTTCGTGCGTGGCGACGGAGTCTGGCTGATCGATAACTTCGGCCGGGCCTACCTGGACTGCTTCAACAACGTCTGCCACCTGGGCCACAGCCACCCGGACGTGGTGCAAGCGCTGGCGCGCCAGGCAGCGCGGCTGAACACCAATACCCGCTACCTGCACGACACTATCGTGGAGTATGCAGAGCGGCTCACCGCCACTTTGCCCGAAGGGCTGACGGTCGCCTCCTTCGGTTGCTCGGGCAGCGAGGCCAACAGCCTGATGCTGCGCATGGCGCGCAATCACACCGGGCGCAACGACGCCATCGTGCTGGACTGGGCCTACCACGGGACGACCCAGGAGCTGATCGACCTCAGCCCCTACAAGTACAAGCGCAAGGCCGGCAAAGGCCGCGCCGCACATGTGTTCGAGGCGACCGTTCCGGATACTTACCGCGCCGCCGACGACTGGCCGTTCGAGGAGCTGGGCCAGCGTTTCGCGCAAAGCGTGGCCGAGCAAATCGAGAGCATGCGCAAGCAGGATCGAGCGCCGGCGTTCTTTCTGGCGGAGTCCATTCCCAGTGTCGCCGGACAGCTTTTCTTCCCGGAAAACTACTTGCGGGAGGTCTATGCCATGGTTCGCTCCGCAGGCGGCCTGTGCCTGGCCGACGAAGTCCAGGTCGGTTTTGGCCGGGTGGGCAGCCACTGGTGGGCGTTCGAGACCCAGGGGGTGGTGCCCGATGCGGTGTCCATGGGCAAGCCCATCGGCAATGGCCATCCGCTGTCGGCGGTGGTCACCACGCGGGAGCTGGCCGACAGCTTCGACAATGGCATGGAGTACTTCAACACCTTCGCCGGCAGCCCGGTTTCATGTGCGGTAGGGCTCAGCGTCCTGGAGGTGATCGAGCGCGACAACCTGAAACTCAACGCCCTGACCATCGGCAATTACCTGCTCGATGGCTTTGGCAAGTTGCAGCAGCGCTACGAGGCCATTGGCGATGTGCGCGGGCTGGGGCTGTTCCTGGGGATCGAACTGGTGACCGATCGCAAGAGCAAGTTCCCCGCCACCGAGCTGGCCCGGAAGGTCGCCGATGGCGCCCGGGAGCGCGGCATCCTGATCGGCACCGAAGGCCCCTACGACAACGTACTGAAAATGCGCCCGTCGATGATCTTCAGCCAGAAGAACGCCGACTTCCTGCTGGAGGTCCTGGACGAGAGCTTCAAGGCGGCGCTGCAATAAGCCGCCAGCAACGGCACGGCAAAGACAGCACTCATGGGCCGGCGCGGGCTGCACGCGGCGCCGGCATAGTGCCGGCCAATTCCGGCAATGTGCCCGGCAAGTGAACACCTTGCCTGGTGCTTTCCAGGGTGGCCTGTGCAAAGCTTTTTGCGAGGCCTGGGTGAAGAGCCCGATAAAACAAATAAAAATTCTTCAAAGGTGCCATCCAATGCTAGCCAGAACGCTCAAGGGTCTGTTGTTCGCATCCACCGTGGCAGCCACAGCGCTGCTCTGTCCCACTGCCGCCCAGGCCGATGACCTGCAGACGATCCAGCAAGCCAGGGAAATCCGCATCGCCATGAGCGGCCAGTATTCCCCCTTCAGCTTCGCCAACGAGCAGAACCAGATCGTCGGCTTCGACGCCTCCATCAGCGAAGCCCTGGCTGAACGGCTGGGGGTGAAGGTAACCATTATCACCACGCCGTTCGACGGGATCATCGCCGGCCTGCTGGCCAAGAAATACGACGCCATCATCGCCTCCATGACCATTACCCCGGAGCGTTTGAAGGCCGTGGACTTCGCCGGCCCCTACTACCACGCCGGGCGCACGATCGTGGTCAAGGATGGCTCGCCGATCCACAGCCTGGACCAGCTCAAGGATGTAACGGTCGGCGTGACCCTGGGCGACGCCCACGACAAATGGGCCAGGGCCCGCGGCAACCTGAAGGTGAAGACCTACAAGGGCCTTCCCGAGATGCTGGTCGACCTGGAGGCCGGGCGGATCGATGCCATCGTGATGGACAGCGTCCCGGTGCTGGTGGCCGTCAAGGAAACCGGGCAGAAAGTACGCATCATCACGCCCCCGGACAGCGATGGCGGCATCGAAGGCATGGGCATCGCGCTGCGCAAGAACAACCCCGAACTCAAGGCGGCGCTGCAGAAGGCGCTGGACAACATGCTCGCCGATGGCAGCTACGAAAAGATCTCGATGCAGTGGATCGGCAAGGATATTCGCTGACGCCCTTGCCTCCTGGCTCGACCCGGCGTCGAGCCCGTCCACCTGATTTTTCCGAGCCTTCCCATGGACCTGACTCTCATACAGCGTACGCTGCCGTTCTTCCTGGAGGCCGCATGGACCACGGTGCAAGTGTCACTGCTGGCACTGGTGCTCGGCTTGCTGGTTTCCATCGTCCTGGTGGCGGCGCGCCTGTGCAGCAGCTTCATCCTGCGCTGCCTGGCCAGGCTCTACATCAGTGTGTTTCGCGGCACGCCCTGCCTGGTGCAGCTGTTCCTCATCTACTTTGGCGGCCCGCAAATCGGCCTGGAACTGGAGCCGTTCTCGGCCGGGGTCCTCGGCCTGGGCCTGAACATCGCGGCCTACATGGCCGAGTCCATTCGAGGCGCTATCGGTAACGTCGATCCCGGGCAGGTGGAAGCCGCTCGCTCCATTGGTTTCAGCAAGGGCCAGACCCTCTGGCTGATCACCCTGCCGCAAACGGCAAAGCTGATGATCCGGCCCCTGGGCGTGAATGCCGTGGCATTGATCAAGGGCTCGGCACTGGTGTCGACGATCTCCGTGGTCGAGCTGTCCTATACCGCGCAGCGGTTCATCAGCTCGACCTACAAGCCATTTGAAATCTTCATGGTATCGGCCGTGCTTTACATCGTGATGGTCTACGCGGTGAGGTTGCTGGTCGACCACCTCGATCAGCGCTTCGCGGCCAAGTGAGAACCTCCAATGCCAAGCCTCGACCTGAGTATCGTGACGCCTTATTCCGAACTGCTGGCGACCGGACTGTGGTGGACCGTCGTCCTGTTCCTGAGCTCCAGCGCCTTGAGCCTGCTGGCGGGAATCGCCTTCGCCCTGATCGTGCTCTACACCCCAAGGCTGGTATCGCTGCCCATACGCTTCATGACCTGGCTGCTCATGGGCACCCCGCTGCTGTTGCAGCTGTACCTCATCTACTACGGCCTGGTGCAAGTGGGGATCGACATCCCGGCATTGATGGCCGGGATCATCGGCCTGAGCCTGCATTTTGCCGTCTACAACGCCGACGTCATTCGGGCCGGCGTACTGTCGGTGGATCCGGGCCAGGTCGAAGGCGCGCGCTCCATTGGCCTGAGCCGCAGCCAGACCCAGCGCTACATCATCGTTCCGCAAGCCCTGCGCAGCACCATCGCTCCTCTTGGCAACAACCTGATCGTGCTGCTCAAGGACACGTCCCTGGTGTCCATCATCGGTATCGCCGAGCTGGTCTACAGCGCCCAGCGCGCGGTGAGCGAGACCTACAGCCCGTTCGAATTCTATCTGGCCGTCGCGGTGATCTATTACGCCGTCAATCTAGTCCTGGAAGCCGGCCTGCACCTTCTTGAAACCCGGGTAGAGATGTCACGATGACCACAGAAAAGCTCATGATCCAAGTCAAGGGTGCGCGCAAGGCCTATGGGGCGCTGGAAGTCCTCAAGGGCATCGACCTGTCCGTCGCACGCGGGCAGATCATCGCCATCATCGGCCCCAGCGGCTCCGGTAAAAGCACCCTACTACGTTCGATCAATCACCTGGAAGTACTTGACGACGGCGAGATCTGGCTGGAAGGCGAGCAGGTCAACCGACCATTGACAGGCCGGGCCTTCGAGCAGCACATCAATAGCGTGCGCCAGCAGATGGGCATGGTATTCCAGCACTTCAACCTGTTCCCGCACCTGACCGTGCATGAAAACATCGCCATCGGCCCGATCAAGCTCAAGGGGTTCACCCGGCAATCGGCTCGCGAACTGGCCATGGAATACCTGGAAAAAGTCGGCCTGGGCAACAAGCTCGACGAGTACCCTTCTCGCTTGTCCGGTGGGCAGAAACAACGAGTGGCCATCGCCAGGGCGCTGGCCATGCGCCCCAAGGTGATGCTGTTTGACGAAGCGACCTCGGCGCTGGACCCGGAGCTGGTCGAAGAGGTCAACCAGGTAATGCAGCAGCTCGCCGCCGAACACATGACCATGCTGATCGTCACCCATGAAATGCGCTTTGCCGGCGAGGTCGCCGACCGGATCATCTTCATGGACGGTGGCGTGGTGGTCGAGCAGGGAACACCCCGGGAGATCCTGCAGAACCCGGTGCAGGAACGGACTCGCCTCTTCCTGAAAAAGCACCTGCATGATCGATAGGTTGCCAGGCCGCTTCGCCAGTAGCTGTTGCGCCAGGCCAATGGTCTTGACCGTTTGCCTGGCGCAACAGGATGGGCCGGGCACCGCCCGACCCGGACTCGGCTCGCCGGTGTTTCACAGCGCCGCGAGCTCCAACTCCATGGCCTGGGACATCAGGCTGGAACCCGCGCGCAATGGCTCGAGCGCACCCACGGGGCGAAAACCACAGGCCTGGTACAAATGCATGGCTGGCGTCTGGGCATAGGTGACCCCCAGCCGAATCCGCCGTGCGCCCTTGCCCCGGGCCCAGGCCAGTACCTGCTCGAGCAAGGCAGCGCCGGCCCCGAGGCCACGGCAAGCCGGATCGACCCACATCTGGTAGATATCGGCTACCGCGCTTTCGGCGACCGGCAATTTGCACCAGACCAGGCCACAGGCCTGGCTCCCCTTGAAGGCGAACAACGGCAGGTCATTGCCGCCAGCCAGGCCTGCAGCGATACGTGCCGCCCACTCCTCGTCCGTCCGCACCGCTTCGTCCTCAAGGGTGCTGGCGAAAGCATCCGGTGAATCCTCCAGCGCCCGCAGGCGCATATCCCGGTATTGCGGCCATTCATTGGCCTTTATCGAACGCGTCGAAATCACCCCGCAGCTCCTTTTCAATGGTCAGCTCGTCGCTGCCGACTCCACCCGGACATGAACCATGGGCCCAGGGTCGATTGCAAGCAAGGGCCGCCGCGTTATTCAGCTTGACCCGAAGTATCCCGGCACTCGAGGTACTTAATACGGGGGCCAGGTATATTTTTTGCCCGCGATGGCTTTGCCACCGTTTGCACCTACGCTTCTCGGCGAAACCTGGCGCTTTGATAGCATTGCGCTGCCCAGGCTCATGGTTCAGATGCAGGGTCAAGCTGGTCAGCCTGTCTTCCTACAAGGAGTTCAAATGCCAAAACATGCAGCAGTATTCAGGACGGTTTCAAAGGCGCTGGGGGCCACGATCTTGCTGGGCCTGCCAGGCACGAGCTTCGCCTTCCTGGGGGAATTGAAAGCGACCCTGGGTTTCGAAGTAACCGCCGGGGTCGACAAGGAGACCTTGGCGGTCATCAAGGCGTTGCCCGCCGATGTGCGCACCGAGGTGTTCAAGATCCTCGATCGCACCGACCGAAGCGTCTATGGATACCTCGATAAAGTGAACGAAACCGTGCGCAATGCCGTGGACGAGCTCTCGTGTGCCGCTACCGGCGCAGGCTACGGGGCGGGCAAGGGCTTGAAGCAGGTATTGGGATTCACCCCCAACGACGTCAAGGACATGAAGGACGCACTGATAGAAATTAGAAAGGACTTCTCCTACAAGACAACCGCCGATGACTTCACGACCGTCTATGCCGATTACGATGCCAGCGCACGCACAGTGGTATGCGCCGAGGGTAGGACCAGTGCAACCGGCAGGGAAATGACCCGACTGCGAGGACAGGCCAGCGAGTCCTACATCCTCTGGGCCAGGCTGCGGGACATGTGCACACGTTCCGAAGATTGCTATGCCCTGGTCTACAAGACCCTCAAGGACAACCTGAGCTCCGCGGCGCGACAGGATCTTGCAGTGACCAGGGCAGAAGAACGCTTCGCCAGCTTCAAGCCCAGCATCGAGCGAAAGTCTTCCTTCCTGGGCCTGGCCAATACCTACAACGTCCAGGAATACGAACAAGCGCTCGGCAAGATGCTGTTCCTGAGCGATCAACTGCTCCTGGTTTCCACCTCCCGGATCGAGAAGGCCAAGGTTCGTCTGTCGGAACAGGAAAGGTACCTGGCAAGTGCCGAGGCGGATCTGTCCAACGCCAGGAAACTTGCCTCGGGCAATACCAGCCAGCGCGTCCACTCCTGCAACCTGGGGTACTCCCTGACCGCTCGCGGCCAGGCCCTGGCACAAGGCCTGGAGCAAGTGAAAAGCTTCGAGATGCTCACCCAACCGCAACTGGCGGAGTATCAGGCGCGGCTGGATACCATCGCCTCCACAGCGAAATCCCTTCAGGCGTACTCATCCGACGAAGTGGGCAACAACAAGTCCAAGTGCTACGTCAACAAGATCTGGTATGACCCCCATACCGATCACAGTCCCCATTGAAATACACCGGCGCGCGCCTGCTACACTCGCGTCCCGATCCACCTGCCGATGACCACAGGCATTGGTCTCTCAATTGAAAGGACGCTTCCATGAACAAGGCGCTCTACAGCCTTTGTGCCGCCACCCTGGCGCTGTCTCTCGACGTGGCCCACGCCGCCTCCGTGGCCGAGGTCTTCACCGGCGACATGCTGGGCACCAACCAGCGCTACTTCGAATCGATCGCCGGAATCCCCCGGGAATCCAACGGCAATGCCCATGTGTTCAAGATCCAGGGTTGCCAGATCACCGCAACGGTAGAAGGCGGCAAGGTCAGCGCCCTGCGCATGGAGCTGGGCCCCAAATGCCAGGCCGACCTGACCCAGTTCGTCGGTACCTATGCCCCTGCTCCCGGCCAGCCCCTGACCCTGGGCGCCTTCGAGGCTTCATCCGGCGGCGGCCTGAGCTATAGCGCCGACTGCCTGAGCATGTGCGGCAACGCCGCGGACCCTTCGGTCTATGCGCTGTGGGAAGGACCCCATGCCGTGGACTTCAAGCAGGTAATGCTGGAAGTGACGCTGGTCTCGGATGCCGCGATCAACGCCGCCGACCAATGGGCGAGCCAGATGCAAAAGGCCGAAGGCGAGGACTATGTGATGGAAACGCGCTTCAACTGCGACCAGAAATACGCCGCCGCAGCCCAGAAAGCCTTTGAAAAAGTCCAGGTCACCGCGGTCACCATCGGCACCGACCTCAAGGGCCCAGGCTGCTGAGACGACACGCGGCAACCCAAGCGCGTACGGGGATCCAGTTCAAGCTGATATCATCCGCGCGCTTGTCCCCCAGGTAGAGAACGATGAATCGTCGCAAGAAAATCAAGCAGCTGCTGGACGCCCACGCCAAGAAAGCCAAGGCCAAGCTGGCACCGAAAAACAAGCCCAGGTACATCTGCAAGGCCGATCGCTTGAAGCTGGCCGAAGAGGCCGCCCGCGAGGCCCAGGCTGCTGCCGAGAGCTGAGTGAAATGCCCTGGAGGAGCAGCTCATGCTCAGGGGCACGGATACCGAAGAACGCCCTCGTTCGACGAGAAGCAGTCGTTGGTGATTAGCCACCTTGCAACCGAAATTGGCTGTGGGGGCACCCTATGCGCCGCAAGCTCTTCCAAAGGCAGGCAATGCTGTTTCCCTTGCGAGTCTGGCTTCAAACGCGCATGGCGGAATCCAGCTTGGGGTGATTGTCTTTATAGTAAAGCTCCGCATCCGCGGCATCTTCCAGAAACCCCCAAACCGACCTTGCAAGTACGCAGGACAACAAGACAACCGTGAAGATCATTCCATATGCCCATAGCAAACCACCGATACCAAACTGCGTTACTGCAGAACCCATGAGCATATAGGAAGCCGAGTTCGCAAGCTGATTGATAACAAGAGTGGCTGCCGTCAATCGGATACGGACTCCAGGAGGCACTGAAACGGTTCTTTTATCCATCCCGACAAGAGCAATAGATGCACTACTAGCCCCTGCAACAAAGAGGCACAGAGCCAACTGCCAAACCTCTACCGAAAGAGCTGAAGCACTGAGAGAAGCAGTCAGCAGTGCCCAAAGCGCAAGGTACCTATTACGCTGATGCTTTTTTCCGGCAATAAAAGGACTAAGCCAAAACAGCCCCGCGACAGATCCCCCTGCAAATATAGCGTTGAATAGACCTACACTGCTTTCAGCAAGATCATGTGCATGGATCTGGTTCGGAACCAGCATGGGCAACGTAGCGCTAATGGCCAGACAGAGTAAAAGACCAGATAGAGTCAAGAACCGTTCTGGCGGAAGAATGAGTTTTAGTTTGATACCTAAAAACATGTCCTGGACGCGCTCGATAGAAGATTTTACCCGCGTCATATTAGGCTCCACACCATTGGGCAACATGAGTGCAAAAGCCAGGGCCGCCATACCCACCACTGAGGACAAAAGCAGGGCAGCTTGCGACGAAACAATGCCAATAGCAGCCCCTGCCAACAACGGCCCGACTACCCTACTGATAGTGACGATAATACGGCGGATGCGAAATGCATACTCTATACGATGCTTCTCTACTGTTTCAGCCGGATATATACCAAAGAGCGACTGGACAACGCCAAAGGCTGATACGGCAAAAATATCAATTATCGTTAAAGCCTCTATCGAATATGAAACAGAAACAGAAAAGTAACGAAGAATGCCCGTCAACAGAATTATCGTGCAACCGGCTTTGAGCGCGGTACCGCGCCGCATGCCCTCGACACGGGGGGCTAGAAACAGTATGGAAATGACGGCAGCGACGGCAAGAACTGTTTCGTAGGTCGCCAGTTCAAGTAAACCTCCCCGCTGCACGATGATAAGAGGTACCGTCGCGTTCCAGCAGCCGAGGTATATCCATATCAATGCTTCAAGGCAAAGGTATGTTCGGAAAATGTTCAAGCCATATATCCTTTCCCCACATGAGATCTACAACAGCCATTTTCCGCTGCAGACCTCATGTGCCACGATTATCCCGCTACGAAATGCTTGACATCGAAGCTATCCGCACTAACACCAAACTTTGAAAATAAATGTCCGTGCATCTTGTTTTTATATACATCGCGATTTTTCTCAAAGTACTCTCGATCGTACCACCTAACACCAAAAAACATAGTCAACCCCCTTACCACTGTCATCATCTGCCAGTCATAGAGAACTGACTCCAACGGTCGGGCAGCCAATCTCGCATCAGACTCCTTGACAGCTGTAATGCACCTATCGAGCTCATCCTTGCTCGAAAATAAAACCTCGCAGTTAGTTAAAGCAACTACCGGCTTATCAATCTCGCGCTCACCACTAATTACTACTTCGCATCGTTGAGATTCCATTCTATCCCTCTAGACATCGTCAATACATTCATATTTTGACAAGTTCATGACTCAGCAACGATCAAGAAGCATGCTGCTCGGGAATAACTTATCCTTTGATGAGGTCTAAAGTGCTCACGAATCAATTAGATGTTCAGAAAAACTGAACCCACCATGCTCCAAACCGAAACACCATGAACATATTCAGGAGCCTTCCAGTTGGTGTGGTGAGGCGCAGCGAACTATTTCATAGGTCAACGAAACTCTTCAAGGAGCAAAAAATTGTATGCTTATACTCAATATTCATATCCGGCACCATCTGCAATGAACAACCTGAAATGCTATTGCAGCACTGCCCAGGCAAAGGAAAACATCGAGATGGACATAAACACTCAATTAAAACTTTTTCCCTTGAGTAGATTAAGGCCAGATCGCTTCACTCTAAAACTCGGAGATCACCTCCCCCTCTGCAGAGTAGCCCAGTGACTCAGGCGCCACTGACGCAAGCCCATCACCAGCTTTGCCGCTGGGCTACCCCGCAACTGTCGGGGTCAACCGGACGGGACGCCCGATACCCGAGCCAGATGCCTTGCTTTCAGGCTCTGATGAAGGCTGGGAACAAACTCTTCGACGCAAGCGAAGGCTCGATCATTCATCGTCCCCGTAGTACTTGACGCCAATGCGGATGATGTCTCGTCCCTGGTCCTTGCGGTGGTGGTTGGTATCGCGCAGTGAGTAGATGCAACCGCAATACTCTTGCTGGTAGAAACGTTCGCGCTTGCTGATTTCGACCATCCGCGCCGAGCCGCCGCCCTTGCGCCAGGTGTAGTCCCAATAGGTGATCCCCGGGTACTTTTGCGCGCTGCGGATGCCGCTATCGGTGATTTGCTTCATGTCTTTCCAGCGCGAGATACCCAAGGAACTGGAAATCACACTGAAGTTGTTTTCATAGGCGTAGAGCGCAGTGCGTTCGAAGCGCATGTCAAGGCACATGGTGCAGCGCACGCCACGCTCGGGCTCATGTTCCATGCCTTTGGCGCGTTCGAACCAGTTGTCTTTGTCGTAGTCGGCATCGATGAACGGCACGTTGGCATTAGGGGTGTCCTGGATAGATCGCCCAGATGAAAAAACCAGAGCACGATGATGTGCTCCGGCAACCTTTAGGCAAACGTCGCTGGATGCGTGAAGCGCTCCGCGCAGATAGATGCTCAAACCGTGCTGTGTGCGGCGATGTTGCAATACTGCCCCTTGAAGTACAGCAATGGCTGCGTGGCGGCAGCTTCTTGCAAGTTCAAGGCTTTTACTTCACCAATCACGATCAGATGATCGCCTGCGGTGTGTTCGGCATGAATTTCGCAATCCAGCCAGTGCAGGCTACCGGCAATGATGGGGTTGCCCAGCGGTGACTCCTGCCATTGGACTCCGCGCCATTTGTCCGTGCCACGGCGAGCGAACTGGTTGGAAATACTGACCTGTTCACCTGAGAGGATATTGACGACGAACCGGCCGGCCTGGCGAATCCTTGGATAGCTGGCCGAGCTGGACATGACGCTGAACGACACCAGCGGCGGGCTCATCGAGACGCTGTAGAACGACTGGCAAGTGAAACCAATCGGCTCGCCATCGATGTGGGAGGTAATCACCGTGATACCGGATGCGTAGTGCCCGAGCGCTTCGCGAAAGCTCATAGGTTCGATAGCAGTACTAGGGAATGGCATATCAGGACCTGAATATTGGGTGCCGTACGAAAGTGCCAAGGAGGGCTGCAGTAGCTTGAGCTACCACCGCCCCTTTGGCATTCCTTGCGGCTCCAGCTAAGCACTAGTTCGAAAGTTCTCTTCGGACGATTTCCGCACCTGCGCTCAAAGCACCCAGCTTGCCTCTTGCTACTTTCCGAGACAAAGGCGCCATGCCGCAGTTGGTGCAAGGATAGAGCTTGTCGGCATCGACGAACTGCAGTGCTTTTCGCAGCGTGTTGGCTACTTCTTCTGGAGTTTCAATGACGTTGGAGGCGACGTCGATAGCGCCTACCATCACCTTTTTACCGCGAATGAGTTCTATGAGGTCCATCGGCACATGGGAGTTATGGCACTCCAGTGAAACTATATCGATGCTGGATTTCTGCAGCTTGGGGAAGGCTTCTTCATATTGCCGCCACTCTGATCCCAGGGTCTTTTTCCAGTCTGTATTGGCTTTTATGCCATAGCCATAGCAGATATGTACCGCTGTTTCACATTTGAGGCCTTCAATAGCGCGCTCTAATGTGGCAACGCCCCACTCGTTCACCTCATCGAAGAAGACATTGAACGCAGGCTCATCGAACTGGATGATATCGACACCAGCAGCCTCAAGCTCCCTGGCCTCTTGATTGAGGATCTTGGCGAACTCCCAAGCCAGTTTTTCGCGGCTTTTATAGTGGCTGTCATAAAGCGTATCGATCATCGTCATCGGACCTGGCAGGGCCCACTTTATGGGTTGCTTGGTTTGCTGGCGCAAGAACTTGGCATCTTCGACAAATACGGGTTTTTGGCGAGTGACCGCACCCACGACCGTCGGCACGCTGGCGTCATAGCGATCACGAATCCTGACGGTCTCGCGCTTCTCGAAATCGACACCGTCCAGATGCTCAATAAAGGTGGTGACGAAGTGCTGGCGGGTTTGTTCGCCATCACTGACGATATCAATGCCTGCCTGCTGCTGCTCTTGCAATGACAAGCGCAAAGCATCCTGCTTACCCTCGACCAGCTCTTCGCCTTGCAACTTCCAAGGTGACCAGAGTTTCTCTGGTTGTGCCAGCCAGGAAGGTTTGGGCAGGCTGCCAGCGGTTGAGGTAGGGAGCAATTTCTTCACAATAGATAACCTTGTATTTTTATCATTCAAAGGGCGTAATTTGCGGACCACTGCTCGAGAATGCCTTGGTAGGGCTTGATGAAGTGCTCCTCGACAAATTGTCCCTGTTCAATGGCCAAGCGACTGCGCTCTTCTCGGTCGTAGACAATTCGGGTCAATGAATAGTCCTGATTCTTCAGACTTGGCTGATAGGACTTCCCTGCCGCGGAATTTGCATTGTAGATTTCAGGCCGGTAAATCTTTTGAAAGGTATCCATCGTGCTGATGGTGCTGATCAACTCAAGATTAGTGTAGTCATCGAGCAAATCGCCGGAAAAATAAAAGGCCAGGGGCGCAGCACTGTTCGGCGGCATGAAATAGCGAACCTTCAACCCCATCTTGTTGAAATATTCATCCGTCAGGGAATATTCATCCTGTTGGTATTCCACACCCAATACAGGATGATTGTTTTCAGTTCGATGATAGGTTCTGCTACTCGAAACACTCAGGCATATGACTGGCGGCTTATTGAAATTCTGCTTGTACGCACTGGAGTTCACAAAGCACTTGAAGAGGTTGCCATGCAGGTCACCGAAGTTTTCCGGAGTGCTAAAATCTGGCCGCCCATTATTGTGCCCCAACAACAGCACGCTAAAGTCATAATCTCGCACATAAGACGAGAAGTTATTGCCGACAATGCCTTCGGTACGCACATTGGTCTGTCGATCGAGAATATTGGTTTTCAGTATTTCAATCAGCGGCAGGGAATCACCGCTATTGCCAACACCAAAATTCATCGCGACAGAGATGATTTCAAGTTCAACGGCGTAACGATCACCTTTGGGGTTATCCCAATGTGCCAAGGCATTGAAACGGTTATCTATCATTCTCAAGGTATTGCGCAAGTTCTCTTGGCGACTATTACCCCTGGCCAAGTTAGCGAAATTGGTAGTGATTCGTGTATTTTCGGAGGGTTGATAGTCCTCGTCAAAAGAAATGCTTTTAATCGAAAATAAAAATTCGCTACTCATTTCAATCAGACACCCTAAAAGAAGAGGCAAACCAGAGGCAACTAATCGGACCTTGACTCATTCCAATTTATTTTCCGGCTTCACTTAATATTCTTTGCGACACTCACAAGTTGCATGTATTTTATGCAAGCTGAATGATTGAGTGAAAATGAATTGATTTCACTGAGTCTTTAGCCATCTTCATGATGCGTTATACGGCCAACCGCAGAAGTTCTGCAGCACGGGGGCCTAGCCCCCCAGCAGCGCGCAACGCCATTGCCTGGGGCAATCCCGGCGTAGGCGACAGCATCCCCACCACAAACGCTGCAACGGCACCCGACTGGTGTTTGCCAGGGCACAAAAAAGCCCGCGGCACATGGGCGCGGGCTCGATCAGGGTTACAGCAGACATCGTTGAATCAGTGCCCTGCCGGCTCAGAAATTCGCCGGAGTGTTGGCACTGATGATCTCGGCCTCATCCTGGCCAATGTTCCTGAAGCTATGGGGCAAGGTGGTGGGGAAGTAGTAACCATCGCCCGGATTGAGCACGCTCACCTGGCCATCCACCGTCAGTTCCACGGTGCCACGGATCACCAGGCCGCACTCCTCGCCTTCGTTGTGCACGATCGGCTCTTCGCCAGAGCTGGCGCCCGGGGCGTACTGCTCGCGCAAAAAGCGCATCTGCCGGTTGGCCAGGGGTGCGCCGACCATCAACAGGCGCAGGCCATCACGGCCCAGGTCGGGTTGTTCGCTGGCACGGAATACGTATTGGTGCTCACGGGGCGGCTGGTCGAAGGTGAAGAAGTCGGCCAGGGACATGGGAATGCCTTCCAGCAGCTTTTTCAGGGAACTGACGGAGGGGCTGACGCGATTCTGTTCGATCAGGGAGATGGTGGCATTGGTAACGCCGCTACGCCGGGCCAGCTCGCGCTGGGAGAGGTTGTAGCTTTCGCGAACGAGTTTGAGTCGTGTGCCCGTGTCCATAACAGCCTTATGTGAGAGGAACTGGAGGGAATCGTGTGGCGGTTGGGTCGCGAAAATCGCGATCTGGCTGCCCCTGGAGCCGGAAAGGCGGCTATTTAAACATGTTTGACGGCGGTGCTGTAAAGGCTGGCGACAAGGGGTTTACGGGGATTTTACGGTGGATTTTCAGGGGCCTGGGAGGTAATGCGTTCGGCCGCGAAGCGGGCACCAAGCCTGTCGACGCGTGGTGCCTGGCAAACCGCGTCATCGTTCATCGCGAGCAAGCTGCGCTCCTGCATAGAACAGGAGCGCGGGCGTCCTTTCGGATTAGATGCCGAAACGGTCACGCAGGGCGTAATAGGCGGCGCCCATGGCGGTCAGCGGCGCCTGGAAGGTGCGGCCGCCGATCATCGGCATGTGCGGCAGCGAGGCGAAGGCGTTGAAGCGCTCGGCATCGCCACGAATCATCTCGGCGATCAGCTTGCCGGCCAGGTGCGAGCAGGTCACGCCATGGCCGCTGTAGCCTTGCATGTAGTAGGCGTTCTTCTCGATCCGGCCGAATTGCGGCATGCGCGACATGGTCAGCAGGAAGTTGCCGGTCCAGCGGTAGTCGATCTTCACGTCCTTGAGCTGGGGGAAGGTCTTGAGGATCTTCGGCCGGATCAGTTGCTCGATGTCGTTGGGCTCGCGGGCACCGTAGACCACCCCGCCGCCGTACAGCAGGCGGTTGTCACCGGTTAGACGGAAGTAGTCCAGCAGGTAGTTGCAGTCTTCCACGCAATAGTTGTTAGTGATCAGGCTGCGGGCCAGTGGTTCCGGCAGCTGTTCGGTGACCACGATCTGCGAGCCGCAGGGCATGCTCTTGCGGGTCACGCGCGGGTCCAGGTCCTGCTGCAGGTAGGCGTTGCCGGCGATCAGCAGATACTTGGCGCGGACCACGCCCTTGGCGGTGCGCACCACGTTGGGCTCGCCGTAGGTGATTTCCAGGGCCGCCGACTGCTCGAAGATCTTGCCGCCCAGGCCGATGACGGCGTTGGCCTCGCCCAGGGCCAGGTTCAGCGGGTGGATATGCCCGCCCTGCATGTCCAGCAAGCCGCCGACGTAGTTGCGGGTACCGACTTCGCGGTCGATCTGCGCCTTGTCCAGCAGCTTGAGGTTGTGGTTGCCCAGCCGTTCCCAGTTGCGCTTCTGCTCGGCCAGGCCCTTGAGCTGCTTGGGGTTCAGGGCGGCGAAGATGCCACCAGGACGGTAGTCGCACTGGATATCGTAGTGCTGGATGCGCTGGCGGATGATGTCCGCGCCTTCGAAGATCATGCTGCCGAGCACCTCGGCGCTCTTTTCCCCGTAGCGCTCTTCGATCACATCCACATCGCGGCTGTAGGAGTTGACCAGTTGCCCGCCGTTGCGCCCGCTGGCGCCAAAGCCGACCTTGGCCGACTCGAGCACGGTGACGCTGTAGCCGGCCTCGGCCAGGAAGAGCGCCGAGGACAGGCCGGTATAGCCGGCGCCGATCACACAGACATCGCACTCCACCAACTGGTCGAGCTCGGGGTAGTCGACGGTCCGGTTGCGGGTCGCCGCGTAATAGCTGTTCACGTAGGTTTGCATGTCGTAGTTCCCCAGCAGGTGCGGCTCGACCGCCCTGCCGTTGTTATAGGTCTTAGAGCTTGAGCCAGGTCGCCTTGAGCTCGGTGTACTTGTCGAAGGCATGCAGCGACTTGTCGCGGCCATTGCCCGACTGCTTGAAGCCACCGAACGGCGCGGTCATGTCGCCGCCGTCGTACTGGTTGACCCATACGCTGCCGGCGCGCAGGCCACGGGCGAAGCGATGGGCGCGGCTGAGGTCGCGGGTCCATACGGCAGCGGCCAGGCCGAAGATGCTGTCGTTGGCGATCTGCAACGCCTGTTCCTCGCTGTCGAACTCGATCACCGCCAGCACCGGGCCGAAGATCTCCTCGCGGGCGATGGTCATGGCGTTGGTCACCCCGTCGAAGACGGTCGGCTCGACATACAGGCCGCCGGTGCCTTGCAGGGTGCGCGCACCACCGGCCAACAGTCGCCCGCCCTGCTCCCGGCCGATGCCGATGTAGCGCAGCACGTTGTCCAGCTGGCGCTCATCGACCACGGCGCCGACGCGGCTGGCCGGGTCCAGCGCATGCCCGGGCTGCCAGGCCTTGAGCGCCTCCACCAGCAACGGCAGGAACTGCTCGCGGATCGACGCCTGCACCAGCAGCCGCGAGCCGGCAGTACAGACTTCGCCCTGGTTGAAGGCGATCGCCGCAGCCGCCGCTCGGGCCGCTTCGCCCAGGTCGGGTGCATCGGCGAACACCACGTTGGCGCTCTTGCCGCCGGCCTCCAGCCATACCCGCTTCATATTGCTCTGGCCGGAGTACTGCAGCAGTTGCTTGCCCACCGCGGTGGAGCCGGTGAAGGCCAGCACGTCCACGCCCATATGCAGGGCCAGGGCCCTGCCCACAGTGTGGCCGTAGCCCGGCAGGACGTTGAACACGCCCTTGGGAATGCCGGCGTCCAGGGCCAGCTGGGCGATGCGGATCGCGGTCAGCGGCGACTTTTCCGAAGGCTTGAGGATGAACGAGTTGCCCACCGCCAGGGCCGGGGCGAACTTCCAGCTGGCCATGATCAGCGGGAAATTCCACGGCACGATGGCCGCCACCACCCCCGAAGGCTCGCGGGTCACCAGGCCCAACTGGTCGTGGGGCGTGGCCGCCACTTCGTCGTAGAGCTTGTCGATGGCTTCGGCATTCCAGCGGATGGCGTTGGCCGTGGCCGGGATGTCGATGGCCAGGGAATCGCTGATGGGCTTGCCCATGTCCAGGGTCTCCAGGAGCGCCAGTTCTTCCTGGTGCTCGAGGATCAGCTCGGCAAAGCGGATCAGGATGCGCTTGCGCTCGGCCGGGGCCTTGCCCGACCACACGCCGCTGGCGAAGGCCTGGCGCGCCACGGCCACGGCATGATCGGCATCGGCCTGGTCGGTACTGGCGACATTGGCCAGGAAGCGCCCGTCCACCGGGCTCAGGCATTCGAAAGTGGCGCCGCCCTGGGCAGCGCAGTACTGGCCGTCGATGAAGGCGCGACCTTCCAGGGTGAGGGATTGGAAGCGCTGCTCCCAATCGCTGCGGGATCTAGTCATGGCAAATACTCAACGCGCGAGGACACACGGCCGTCAGACCGTGTGCAGGTACCAGTTGTATTCCAGGTCTGAGATGGAGTTCTCGAACTCCGCCAGCTCGCTTTCCTTGCAAGCCACGAACACGTCGATGTACATCGGGTCGATGTACCTGGCCATCACCTCGCTGTCGTCCAGCACGCGCAGGGCGTCGCGCAGGTTGCTCGGCAAGCTCGGCTCGCTCTGCTCGTAGGCGTTGCCCTCCATGGCTGGGCCGGGTTCGATCTGGTTGGTCAGGCCGTGGTGGATGCCCGACAGCACCGAGGCCATCAGCAGGTAGGGGTTGGCGTCGGCACCGGCCACCCGGTGTTCGATACGCACCGCGTCCGGCGAACCGGTGGGCACGCGCACGGCCACGGTGCGGTTGTCGATGCCCCAGGTCGGCGAGTTCGGCACGTAGAACTGGGCGCCGAAACGGCGGTAGGAGTTGACGTTGGGGCACAGGAAGGCCATCTGCTCCGGCAGGGTTTCCAGCACGCCGCCGATGGCATGGCGCAGGGCCACGTTGGTCTCGGGGTCTTCGCTGGCGAAGATGTTGTTGCCCTGTTTGTCGAGGATCGAGATGTGCACGTGCAGGCCGTTGCCCGCCTGGCCCGGGTAAGGCTTGGCCATGAAGGTGGTGTCCATCTCATGGTCGTAGGCGATGTTCTTCACCAGGCGCTTGAGCAGCACCGCGTAGTCGCAGGCCTTGATCGGGTCGGACACATGGTGCAGGTTGACCTCGAACTGCGCCGGGGCGCTTTCCTTGACGATGGCGTCGGCGGGGATGCCCTGCTCTTTCGCGCCTTCGAGGATGTCCTGCAGGCAGTCGACGTATTCGTCCAGATCGTCGATCAGGTAGACCTGGGTCGATTGCGGGCGCTTGCCGGAGATCGGCGAACGCGGCGATTGCGGCCGGCCGTTCACGTTGTCCTGGTCGATCAGGTAGAACTCCAGCTCGAAGGCGGCGCAGATGGTCAGGCCCAGCTCGTCGAACTTGCTCACCACCTGGCGCAGCACTTCGCGAGGGTCGGCGAAGAACGGCTGGCCCTCGATCTCGTGCATGGTCATCAGCAACTGCGCGGTGGGACGCTTCTGCCAGGGTTCGACGCTCAGGGTGCCGGGGATCGGGTAGCAGATGCGGTCGGCGTCGCCGATGTCCAGGCCCAGGCCGGTGCTTTCCACCGTGGAGCCGTTGATATCCAGGGCAAACAGCGAGGCCGGCAGGTTGATGCCCTTCTCATAGACCTTGTGCAGGGCGGTACGCTCGATGCGCTTGCCGCGCACCACACCGTTCATGTCCGCAATCAGCAGATCGACGTAGAGAACCTCGGGATGTTTTTTCAGGAAGGCGTTGGCTTCATTGAGCTGAATGGCACGCGGGGGGACCGACATGATGCACCTATCGTGTTAATTATTATGTTCACTGCGGTGACGCACCAGCAGTCAATCCGAAAGAAAAACCGAAGTCAATAGCCCCGCAGGGCTCCGCTTCGTTAATTATTTTGCCCCATTAAAACTAAATAAGCCTCAGCATCTGCGCCACTCAAGGCTTTCAGATGAAATGCGTTTAGAATTTTTTACATGGAAGTTGTTAATTAAAATCAACGAGGATAAGCTCTGGAAAAACTCGTTCCAGCGTGAATTTCGAGGTGATAAAAATGGCATTCAAGCCATTGATCGGCGTTACTGCGTGCGTCAAAGAGATCGGTCTGCATCCCTACCACGTCAGCGGCGACAAGTACTTGCGTGCGGTCAGCGTCGCGGCCGAGGGCCTGCCCCTGGTCATTCCTTCCCTGGCGGACCTGCTCGATATCCAGGATCTGCTGCACAACCTGGACGGGCTGTTGTTCACCGGCTCGCCATCCAATGTCGAACCCTTCCACTATCAGGGCCCGCCCAGCGAACCGGGTACCGCCCATGATCCGCAACGCGATGCCACCACCCTGCCCCTGCTGCGTGCGGCCGTCGCCGCCGGCGTGCCGGTGCTCGGTATCTGCCGCGGCTTCCAGGAAATGAACGTGGCCTTCGGTGGCAGCCTGCACCAGAAGGTCCACGAGCTGCCGGGCTTTCTCGATCACCGTGAAGCCGACGATCCGCGCATCGAGGTGCAGTACGCCCCGGCGCACCCGGTGGCGATCCAGCCCGGGGGGGTCTTCGCGGCCATGGGCCTGGATGGCGAGATCCAGGTCAACTCGATCCACAGCCAAGGCATCGATCGCCTGGCCCCGGGCCTGCGGGTCGAGGCCGTGGCGCCAGATGGCCTGATCGAGGCGGTATCGGTGGAACACAGCAAGGCCTTCGCCTTCGGCGTGCAGTGGCACCCAGAATGGCAGGTGCTGTCGAACCCGGCCTACCTGCGGATCTTCCAGGCCTTCGGCGACGCCTGCCGGCAACGAGCCGCACAGCGCCGCTAAGCCCTGCGCGTCGCGCATTTGCACCTGTAACAACACGCCCTGCCCCATGGCGCGTGCCCTCGTGCGCGCCCGACATTCGGCGTGAGCGACAAACGGCAAGACCACAACAACAAATAGCGTCAGGCCGCCAGGGAGGCGGCGCCGAATCAGCCCGCCCCCCCGGGCTGGCAATCAACCTTTAGGCCGGGCCGAATTGGCCGGGCCGCTGATATCTGTTGGGAGTTTCACATGGCAAACGCCTCCAGCACTTACCGGAAGGCCCTCGAAGGCCACCCGAGCCCGCAGAAGGTTCTGGTGAAGATCGATCGCGTGACCAAGAAGTTCGATGAAACCGTGGCCGTGGACGATGTGTCCCTGGAGATCCACCAAGGCGAGATCTTCGCCCTGCTGGGCGGTTCCGGCTCCGGCAAGTCCACCCTGCTGCGCATGCTCGCCGGGTTCGAGCGGCCCACCGAGGGACGCATCTTGCTGGATGGCGTGGACATCACCGACATGCCGCCCTACGAGCGGCCGATCAACATGATGTTCCAGTCCTATGCCTTGTTCCCCCACATGACCGTGGCCCAGAACATCGCCTTCGGCCTCAAGCAGGACCGTTTGCCGGCAGACGAGATCGAGGCCCGGGTCGGCGAGATGCTCAAGCTGGTGCACATGACCCAGTACGCCAAGCGCAAGCCGCACCAGCTCTCCGGCGGCCAGCGCCAGCGCGTGGCCCTGGCCCGCTCCCTGGCCAAGCGACCCAAGCTGCTGTTGCTCGACGAGCCCATGGGCGCCCTGGACAAGAAGCTGCGCTCGCAGATGCAGCTTGAACTGGTGGAGATCATCGAGCGCGTGGGCGTGACCTGCGTGATGGTGACCCACGACCAGGAAGAAGCCATGACCATGGCCCAGCGCATCGCCATCATGCACCTGGGCTGGATCGCCCAGACCGGCAGCCCGGTGGACATCTACGAAGCCCCGGTGAGCCGCCTGGTATGCGAGTTCATCGGCAACGTCAACGCCTTCGAAGGCACCGTCACCGAAGACCTGGAAGGCTACGCCATCATCGACTGCCCGGACCTGGCGCAGCAGATCTACGTCGGCCATGGAGTCAGCACCTCGGTCCAGGACAAGTCGGTGACCTACGCCATCCGCCCGGAGAAGATGCTGGTCACCACCCTCAAGCCGGAGTCGCGCTACAACTGGTCCCGGGGCAAGGTCCACGACATCGCCTACCTGGGCGGCCACTCGGTGTTCTACGTCGAGCTGCCCGGCGGCAAGATCGTCCAGTCGTTCATGGCCAACGCCGAACGTCGTGGCGCCCGGCCGACCTGGGATGACGAAGTCTACGTCTGGTGGGAAGACGACAGCGGCGTGGTACTGCGCGCATGAGGACCTCGACCATGACCCTGGACCGCAAACTGCTGCGCATGTTGCCCTCTGGCCGCAAGCTGGTGATCGGCATTCCCTTCCTCTGGCTGTTCCTGTTCTTCATGCTGCCGTTCTTCCTGGTGATGAAGATCAGCTTCTCCGAAGCGGCCCTGGCGATCCCGCCCTACACCGAGATTTATGCCTACGCCGAACAGAAGTTCCAGCTGCTGTTGAACCTGGGCAACTACGCCATGCTCGCCGGCGACGAGCTGTACCTCTCGGCCTACCTGGGCTCGCTGAAGGTGGCGCTGATCAGCACCCTGCTGTGCCTGGCGGTGGGGTTCCCCATGGCCTACGCCATCTCCCGGGCCAGCAAGGAAACCCAGAACGTGCTGGTGCTGCTGATCATGATGCCGACCTGGACCGCGATCCTGATCCGCGTCTATGCCTGGATGGGCATCCTCAGCAACAACGGCCTGCTCAACAGCTTCCTGCTGTGGACCGGGCTGATCAGCCAGCCGCTGGAGATCCTCAACACCAACCTCGCGGTGTACATCGGCGTGGTCTACGCCTACCTGCCGTTCATGGTGCTGCCGCTGTACGCCAACCTGGTCAAGCATGACCAGAGCCTGCTGGAAGCCGCCGCCGACCTGGGTTCGAGCAACTTCAACAGCTTCTGGAAGATCACCGTGCCCCTGGCCAAGAACGGCATCATCGCCGGTTGCATGCTGGTGTTCATCCCGGTGGTGGGCGAGTTCGTGATCCCGGAACTGCTGGGCGGCCCGGAGACCCTGATGATCGGCCGCGTGCTGTGGCAGGAGTTCTTCAACAACCGTGACTGGCCGGTGGCCTCGGCCCTGGCGGTGGTGATGCTGGCGATCCTGATCGTGCCGATCCTGCTGTTCAACCGCAGCCAGGCCAAAGAGATGGAGGGACGGGCATGAAACGCTTCGAATTTTCCAAACTGATGCTGGTGCTCGGCTTATCGTTCATCTACCTGCCGATGCTGATCCTGGTGATCTACTCGTTCAACGCCTCCAAGCTGGTGACGGTGTGGGGCGGCTGGTCGGTGAAATGGTACGTGGGCCTGCTGGACAACCAGCAACTGATGGGCTCGGTACTGCGCTCCCTGGAAATCGCCTGCTACACCGCCGTGGCGGCGGTGGCCCTGGGCACCCTGGCGGCCTTCGTGCTGACCCGGGTCACCCGCTTCAAGGGCCGCACCCTGTTCGGCGGCCTGGTCACCGCGCCGCTGGTGATGCCCGAGGTGATCACCGGCCTGTCGCTGTTGCTGCTGTTCGTGGCCATGGCGCAATTGATCGGCTGGCCCATGGAGCGTGGGATCGCCACCATCTGGATCGCCCACACGACGTTCTGCGCAGCCTACGTAGCCGTGGTAGTCTCCGCGCGCCTGCGTGAACTGGACCTGTCCATCGAAGAAGCGGCCATGGACTTGGGAGCGCGGCCCTTCAAGGTGTTCTTCCTGATTACCATCCCGATGATCGCGCCGTCCCTGGCGGCGGGCGGCATGATGTCCTTCGCCCTGTCGCTGGACGACCTGGTGCTGGCCAGCTTCGTGTCCGGCCCGGGCTCCACCACCTTGCCGATGGAAGTCTTCTCGGCGGTGCGCCTGGGGGTCAAGCCGGAGATCAACGCGGTGGCCAGCCTGATTTTGCTGGCGGTATCGCTGGTGACCTTCCTGGTCTGGTACTTCGGCCGACGCGCCGAGGAAGCCCGCAAGCGGGCGATCCAGGAGGCCATGGAGTTCACGGCCAACGAAGCGTGGAGCCCCACACCCGCCAGGCCCCAGGCCAAGCGGCAGCCGGCGACGGCTTGAACCCTTGCGTGACAAGGCCGCCCCGGCGGCCGTTTTGAGAATAAGAATGGAGTTGTCTTGATGAAAATGCCTGGCAGGATATGGTCCGCCAAACTGCTGCTGACACTGTCCCTGACCGGCGCCCTGGTCGCCGGCGCCCAAGCTGGCGACAAAGTGCTGCGCGTCTATAACTGGTCGGACTACATCGCCCCGGACACCCTGAAGAAGTTCGAGGCCGAGACCGGCATCCACGTGACCTACGACGTCTTCGACAGCAACGAGACCCTGGAAGCGCGACTGCTGACCGGCAAGTCGGGCTACGACATCGTGGTGCCGTCCAACAGCTTCCTGGCCAAGCAGATCAAGGCCGGGGTCTACCAGGAACTGGACAAGTCCAAGCTGCCCAACTGGCAGAACCTCAACCCGGTGCTGCTCAAGAACGCTTCCGCCAGCGACCCGGGCAATGCCCATGCCTTCCCCTACATGTGGGGTTCGATCGGCATCGGCTACAACCCGGCCAAGGTCAAGGCGGCCCTGGGCAGCGACGCACCGGTCAACTCCTGGGACCTGCTGTTCAAGCCCGAGAACGCCGAGAAGCTCAAGGCCTGCGGCATCAGCTTCCTCGACTCGCCCACCGAGATGCTCCCGGCCGCCCTGCACTACCTGGGCTACCCGGCGGCCAGCAAGGACAAGGCGCAGATCCTCGAGGCCGAGGCGCTGTTCATGAAGATCCGCCCGTCGGTGACCTACTTCCATTCCTCCAAGTACATCTCGGACCTGGCCAACGGCAACATCTGCGTGGCCGTGGGTTACTCCGGCGACGTGCTGCAGGCCCGCTCGCGCGCCGAAGAAGCGGGCAACAAGGAGAAAGTCGCGTTCAGCATTCCCAAGGAAGGCGCCGGCAGTTTCTACGACATGATGGCCATCCCCAAGGACGCCACCAACGTCGACAACGCCTACCTGTTCATGAACTTCCTGATGCGCGCGGACATCATCGCCGAGGTCACCAACGGCCTGGGCTACAGCAACGCCAATGCCGCCGCCACACCGCTGGTGGACGAGGCGATCCGCAACGATCCGGCCTCCTACCCGCCCCAGGACGTGCTGGCCACCCTGTATGCGGTGCCCGACCAGCCGATCCCGATCCAGCGCGTGATGAACCGCGGCTGGACCCGGATCAAGCTGGGCAAGTGATGTTCCGGCGCCCGTGCTCCCGCCGGCGCCCTCCCTCTTCCGTTCACGTCGCGCCTTACCACCGCGACACTCCTGCGAACGGCTTCACCCGGCTCCCTCGGTTGGGGTGAAACCTTGGCGCCTGCGGGCGCCTTTTTTCATGCTGCCTGCCACCTTCTGCGCATAGCCACTGCCCAGGTCTTGCTGGGCGTTGCGGCCATTGACGCGTGCAGTGGAGGCCTCGAGGTCGCTTCGTGTAGCCGCTGCCGCAGGCTGCGTACGGGCGCACAGCGGCCGCCGAGGCTCGACCTTGTCGCAACCTCGCAGGCTCGGCAGCGGCCATAGCACAATGGTATTTTTGCCGCGCGCCACCAGGCGCCGTCATGACCTACAGGGAATCGTATCGATGCATACCGCCGTCCAGCCTTGCCCAGTGCCCAGCCCATCCAGCATCGCCAACCTGGCCGTCGGGGCAAGCTTCATCGATTGCCGCCAGGTGCTGGCCGACGACCCCGAGCGCAGCGCCATGCGCCACCTGCTGGGCCTGATGAGCCGGACGCCGGCCTGGATCGACCGGATGATGGCCCTGCGTAATCGCGTGGTGCAGCTGGTCGGCCTCAAGGACCTGGGCCGCCTGACCCGCATCGACCTGGCACGAGCCGATGAGGACTACCAGCCAGGCCAGCGGGTCGGCATCTTCACCCTGGTGTCGCAGACGCCCGACGAGGTGCTAGTGGTGGACCGCGACAAGCACCTGGACGTGTACCTGTCCCTGAATCGCCTGGCCCTGAACGACGACGGGCAACGGCCGGTGGTGCTGTCCACCGTGGTGCACCCGCACAACCTGCTGGGGCGCCTGTACATGCTGCCGGTGGCGCCCTTCCACCGGATCATCGCGCCCATGACCCTGGCCAATATCAACCGCTGCTGAACCGCTGCGCCCAGGATTGGAGCGCCCGATGCCAAGGCCAGGCGGGACTTTTCCTGGCAAGGCAGCAGAAAAATCCTGCCGATTGACGTTTTTCGCCGTCTATCTGCCGCTTTCAGCCTTGCCGGCCGGCCCAGTCTCTACGATTCTGTAGAAACCCACCTTGGGGCGGCCGGCGCCGCCCCCTGCAGAACAACCGGAGCGCCCCCAATGAAGAGCGTCGCAGAACTGCTGAAACTCAAGGCCAAGCACCATCAGCAAGTGCACACCATCGCCCCGCAGCAGATGGTGCTGGAAGCCCTGATGCTGATGGCCGAGAAAAACGTCGGCGCCTTGCCGGTCCTGGAAAACGGCGCAGTGGTCGGGGTCATCAGCGAACGCGACTATGCGCGCAAGCTGGTGCTGCACGGGCGCTCCTCGGTAGGCACGCCGGTGAGCGCGATCATGAGCTCGCCGGTGATCACCGTGGACTCGCACCAGAATGTCGAGACCTGCATGAGCATCATGACCGACAACCACCTGCGCCACCTGCCCGTGGTGGAGAACGGCCAGTTGCTGGGCCTGCTCTCCATCGGCGACCTGGTCAAGGAAGCGATCGCCGAACAGGCCGACCTGATCCGCCAGCTGGAGCAGTACATCCGCGGCGAGTGATGCTTTCCAGGGGCCGGACCTTCGGCTCCTCCCACCACCCCGAGGACCAGCGCAGGCCTTGGCCACTCCTGCCAATCACGGACAACGCCATGGGCAGCGGGGATATCTGCCTGCCCGGAACTCGCCAAGCCCGGGCCCAGGCATACGACGCAGATTGCCTGGCACGGGTGATGCTCCTGCCTCGCTGGCCGGCAGCGCCGCCACTGGCCACGCGTTTTTTAACAACCTGCAATAGTAAATCCAGCCTGCACACCCGGCCCCTATGCATCCTGCGAGCCCCTGTTCCAGGGCCCGGCAGCTCCCTGGTGGCGCACTGGGGCGTTCAGCAACAACCCCTGGATCAGCATCGCGCCGGCAATTTATGGCAGGACTTGCCGTCGGGTCTTGTTACCATTGCGCACATTTGCGTGAAGCTTTGATGACAGGCAGGTTATCTGTGAATTTTATCCGTCGTTGCCTACAACACCCCCTTGCCCCCCTGTGCACCCTGTTCGGCCTTCTGCTGCTGATCCCCATGGGCGCGCGCCTGGCCCTGGGCTGGTCGAACCCGCTGGGCTACCTTTCCGACCTGGCCAGCGCCAGCCTGCTCACCGTGCTGCTGTACCGCCGACGCTGGTGGCTGGCCTTGCCGGTGCTGGTGATCTGGGCCCTGCTGACCCTGGTCAGCGCCGAGCTGGTCAGCGCCGTGGGCCGCATGCCCAACGTCGCCGACCTGCACTACCTGGTGGACCCGCAATTCGTCGAGAACTCCACTGGCGGCGGCCAGGCCCACCCCGAACTGGGCCTGGCGCTGCTGCTGGGCCTGGTGCTGTGGCTGGTGGTGCAGCGCAGCAGTCGCGGGGTATCGCTGCCGGCGCTGCCTCGCCACGCCTGGAGCCTGCCGGCGGTGCTGCTGCTGGCCCACGGTGGCATCCAGTACCTCAAGCCCAGCGAGGCTGACCAATGGCAGTTGTTCAACCTGCCGCACCAGGCCCTGGCCACTGCCGTGGGCCAGGCGCAGATCCGCGTCGAAGACTGGCTCGATGGTGACGCCCCAGACGCGCCAGTGCAGATGGCCGGCCTGACCAACCTGGATCTTGCGGGCCAGCCGCTGCTGCCCAGCGCCGGCCGGGCGCGCAACGTGCTGCTGATCGCCCTGGAAGGCATTCCCGGCGCCTATATCAAGACCAACCGCGAAGCGCTGCATAGCCGCTACCAGGAAAACCTGATGCCCAAGCTCAGCGCCTGGGCCGAACGCGGGATGAACACCCCCGACTACGTACTGCACAGCCACCAGACCATCCGTGGCCTGTACGCCATGCTCTGCGGCGACTACGACAAGCTGGACAACGGCACGCCCAAGGGCGTGGAGATGCTGACCCAGAACCAGCGCAACAAGGCCTGCCTGCCGGCGCAGATGCACAAGTTCGGCTTCCAGACCCACTACTTGCAGGGTGCCGGCCTGCGCTTCATGGCCAAGGACAAGATCATGCCGCACATCGGCTTCGATTCGACCCATGGCCTGGAATGGTTCAACAACCCCAATTACCTGGAATTTCCCTGGGGCAAGGATGACAAGGCGTTCTTCGAAGGCGCCCTGGGCTACATCGACCAGCTGAAGAAGAACAAGCAGCCGTGGATGCTCACCCTACTGACCGTCGGCACCCACCAGCCCTACTCGGCCCCCGAGGAGTACCTGGAACGCTATGACACGCCCAAGCAGGCTGCGGTCGGTTACCTGGACGACGCCATCGGCAACTTCCTCGGGGGCCTGGAGCGCAAGGGCGTGCTCAAGGACACCCTGGTGATCATCACGTCCGATGAGTCCCACGGCATCGACGGCGTGCGCCTGGCCTCGTCCTGGGGCTTCAACCTGATGCTGGCCCCGGACCAGCAACTGTTGCCGCACATCAAGTCCGGCACCTATGGCCATGTCGACCTCAGTGCCTCGGTGCTGGACTACTTCGCCCTGCCGGTGCCCGCCAGTCTCAGCGGCCGCTCGTTGTTCCGCGACTATGCCGGGGGCCGGGAAATCATGTCCTACACCAACGGCAAGCTGCGCTACCACGACGGCCAGGGCACCTTCACCGAGTGTGATTTCCAGCAGCGCTGCCGCAACTACGCCAGCCCCGGCTTCATCGCCGACAGCGCCAGCTTCCTGACCCAGTACGGCGGCCAGCGGGCCCGGCTGGTCAGCGCCCGGGCGGCGAACCTGGACCGCAGCCTGTTGCAATCGCCGCTGAACCAGCACTACCAGTTCGGCAGCCCGGCGATCATCCCGCTGCAAGCGCAGATCAAGGACGACTGGGCCGACAACCTGATCGGCGCCCAGTACCTGGAAATGCCCAAGGGCTCGCAGACCCGGGTGCGCTTCACGGTGCGCTCGGCCGATCCGCAGCAGAACGCCTACATCCTGCTCAAGGGCAAGGAACTGGAACAGGACGTGCCCCTGGGCCTGCCGGACGAAATGCTGGTGACCCCGGACCAGCCCCTGCAGATGGATTTCCGCTTCGACAACCCGCAGACCCGCAAGGCATTCTCCTTCCACCTGCTGGGCTATGGCCTGGGCGCCGTGGAAGTCAGCGACTTCAGCGTGATCACCGAACTGCCGGGCCAGGAAGACAACAACGTGGACATGTCCCTGGAGGACGACAGCGAGCATTCCAGCTGATCCACGGGCGGGCCTGCCCATGCCCTGCGGCAGGCCCCACGGTAATCCGGAACCTGGTCCAGGTTCCGCCACCTGCTGACGGGCGCTGGCGCAACGCCGGCTTTGCGGCTATTTCTACCAGGCCTGCCTGAACGAGCCCCGAGCATGAACCAACCCGCCGCGCCATCCCTGGAACGACTCGCCGCCGCCCTGGACACCCAGTCTTTCATGGTCTTGACCGGAGCCGGTATCAGCACCCCTTCGGGCATCCCCGACTACCGCGACAACGAAGGCGTGCGCCGTGGGCGGCAACCGATGATGTACCAGGAATTCCTCAACCAGAGCGAAGCCCGCCGGCGCTACTGGGCCCGGGCCATGCTTGGCTGGCCGCGCATCCGCCAGGCCCGGCCGAACGCCGCGCACCTGGCCCTGGCGCAGTTGCAGGCCAAGGGGCGGATCGCCGGGGTGATCACCCAGAACGTCGACACCCTGCACGACCAGGCTGGCAGCCCCGGGGTCATCGAACTCCACGGCAGCTTGCACTGGGTACTGTGCCTGGACTGCAACCAGCGCAGCGAGCGCGACGCCATCCAGCAACAGTTGGAGGCACAGAACCCGTACCTGGCCGGCGTCGACGCAGTACAGGCGCCCGATGGCGATACCCTGCTGGACCCGGCCTTCGAGGCACGCTTCCAGGTGCCCCACTGCCCCCACTGCCAGGGCGCGCGGCTCAAGCCCGACGTGGTGTTCTTCGGCGAGAACGTGGCCCCGCCCACGGCCGCCGAGGCCTGGAGTGCGGTACATGAAGCCGGCGGCCTGCTGGTGGTGGGATCGTCGCTGATGGCCTACTCGGCCTTTCGCCTGTGCCGGGCGGTGGTCGAGCAAGGCAAGCCGCTGCTGGCCATCAATTTCGGCAAGACCCGCGCCGATGCGTTGCTGGACCTCAAGCTGGAGCAGCCCTGCGACCAGGCCCTGCCCTGGCTCGCCGAACGCCTGGGCAGTTGAATCAGGCAGGCAGGCGCTGGCCGAGGCTGGCCTCGCGCAGGATGTCGAACAAGGCCTGGGCCGCGGTGGACAGCTCTTCTCCCGGCTTGGTCAGTACCCCGATGGTCCGCTCCACTACCGGCTCGCCGAGGGTGATGCAGTGCCCACCCAGTTCACGCATCTGCCCGGCACACAAGGCCGGTACCGCGCTCACCCCAAGACCGCTGGCGACCATGCGGCCCACGGTCGCCAACTGGTGGCTCTCGAACTCCACCGGCAACTGCACGCCCTGGGCCCGCAGATGCTCCTCGAGCATGACCCGCACCGTGGAGGGGCGCTGCAGGGTGATGAAGGGCTCCTGCAACAGCGTCTGCCAGTCGATCTCGCTGCGCTGTGCCAGGGGCGACTCCCGGGACACCACGGCGACGAAGCGATCGACATACAGCGGGGTGAACGCCAGCGAAGTGCTGTCCTGGGGTTCGAAGGCCACCCCCAGCTCGACTTCGCGGTCGCGGACCATCTCCAGCACCTGCTCGTTGATCACATCGTTGACCGTGACGTTGACCTGCGGGTAGCGGGCCCGGAACTGCTTGAGGATCGGCGGCAGCAGGTTGCCGGCGAAGGACGGCATGGCCGCCAGGGTCACCCGACCGCGTTGCAGGGTGAAGCGCTGGCGCATTTCGTCCTCGGCGTTGTCCCAGTCGGCGATCAGGCGCCGGGCCAGGGGCAACAGCGCCTCGCCCTCGGGCGTCAGGGCGACGTTGCGCGTATTGCGGGTGAACAAGCGTCCGCCCAGGCCCTCTTCCAGGGCCTTGATGGTCAGGCTCAGCGCCGACTGCGAGAGGTGCAGGCGCTCACAGGCCAGGGCGAAACTCATGCTGTGGGCCACCGCCAGGAAGGCCCTTATCTGTTTGACCGTCATCCATCATCCTCAGGAGGCGCAGCGACAGGCCACAAGCTATAAGCTTGCAGCTTGCAGCTTGCAGCTTGCAGCTTGCAGCTTGCAGCTTGCAGCTTGCAGCTCATTATGCTGTTTTTCAAATCAATCAACCTTAAAAATCAACTTAACAAATCAATCCCATGGCGCAACACTGATCCCACAACGGCTGGCCAGCCGCCAACGAACAAGAAAGAGGATGGTGCATATGGCAGGTTTCGATAAGCGCGTGGCGTCCTACGAGGAAGCCCTGGAAGGTCTGCAAGACGGCATGACCGTGATCGCCGGGGGCTTCGGCCTGTGCGGCATTCCCGAGAACCTGATCGCCGAGATCAAGCGCCGGGGGACCCGCGACCTGACCGTGGTATCCAACAACTGCGGCGTCGACGGCTTCGGCCTGGGCGTGCTGCTCGAAGACCGCCAGATCAGCAAGGTGGTGGCCTCCTATGTCGGCGAGAACGCCCTGTTCGAGCAGCAACTGCTCAGCGGCGAGATCGAGGTGGTACTGACCCCCCAGGGCACCCTGGCGGAAAAAATGCGCGCAGGCGGCGCCGGCATCCCGGCCTTCTTCACCGCCACCGGCGTCGGTACTCCCGTGGCCGAAGGCAAGGAAACCCGCCAGTTCAATGGCCGCACCTACCTGATGGAAGAGTCCATCACCGGTGACTTCGCCATCGTCAAGGGCTGGAAGGCCGACCACTTCGGCAACGTGATCTATCGCCATACCGCACAGAACTTCAACCCCCTGGCGGCCACCGCCGGCAAGATCACCGTGGTCGAGGTGGAAGAAATCGTCGAGCCGGGCGAACTGGACCCGGCGCAGATCCACACCCCGGGCATCTACGTCGACCGGGTCATCTGCGGCACCTTCGAGAAGCGCATCGAACAGCGCACCGTGCGCAAGTGATCGCCCTTCCCCAGCCCGACTAAAAGGACAATAAACATGGCTCTTACCCGCGAACAAATGGCTCAGCGCGTCGCCCGCGAACTGCAGGACGGCTACTACGTGAACCTGGGCATCGGTATCCCGACCCTGGTGGCCAACTACATCCCCGACGGCATGGAAGTCATGCTGCAATCGGAAAACGGCCTCCTGGGCATGGGCGCCTTCCCCACCGAGGACCAGATCGACGCCGACATGATCAACGCCGGCAAGCAGACCGTGACCGCACGCATCGGCGCATCGATCTTCTCCTCCGCCGAATCCTTCGCGATGATCCGCGGCGGCCACATCGACCTCACCGTGCTCGGCGCCTTCGAAGTGGACGTGCAGGGCAACATCGCCTCGTGGATGATCCCCGGCAAGCTGGTCAAGGGCATGGGCGGCGCCATGGACCTGGTGGCCGGTGCCGACAACATCATCGTCACCATGACCCACGCGTCCAAGGACGGCGAGTCCAAGCTGCTCAGCCGCTGCAGCCTGCCGCTGACCGGCGCGCAATGCATCAAGCGCGTGCTCACCGACCTGGCCTACCTCGAAATCGAGGATGGCGCCTTCATCCTCAAGGAGCGCGCCCCCGGGGTCAGCGTCGAGGAAATCGTCAGCAAGACCGCCGGCAAGCTGATCGTGCCGGACCACGTTCCCGAAATGCAGTTCGCCTGAGGAGCCCATCATGCAAGACGTCGTAATCGTTGCCGCTACCCGCACCGCCGTGGGCACTTTCCAGGGCTCGCTGGCGGCCATTCCCG
>NZ_JBYSWT010000069.1:0-692 GCF_058781435.1 Pseudomonas sp. FW507-12TSA | reverse complement strand
GACCTCGGCGATCAGCGCAATGCGTGCCGAGCGCCCCGCCTCTTCGGTGGCCAGGTACTGCTGCAATGCGGCATCGCTGAGGCTCTTGACCCGACCGAACAGGTCGACTTCGTATTCCGGCAACGACAGGCCGACCTGATAGGTACTGGCCACGCCGGCCCGGCCATTGCTGGAGAGGTCCGAGGGCAGGCGCTGGCGGTTACCCGAGGCCCCGGCGTTCAACCCGGGGATCCGGTCCGCCCGCTGGATGCGGTATTGCGCCCGGGCTTGTTCGATGTCCAGCAAGGTCTGGCGCAACGAACGGTTGTTGTCCAGGGCGGTGCCGACCAGGCGGCGCAGCTGCGGATCGACAATGAAGCTCTGCCAATCCAGTTCGCTGGCCTGGCGTCCCTGCTGGGCGGGTGAGTCGCTCCAGCTGTCGGCTACGGGCGCCGTCGGACGCTCGTAGGTCGGGGCCATGGAGCAGCCACCCAGGGCCAGGGCGATCAGCAGCGCCGATACGGTAAAAGCTGGGGTACGCATGCTGATCACTCCTGGGTCAGGGCTGGTTGTTCGGTGGCTGGCCGCTTGGTGCGCAGCACCGACAGCAGCCAGACGAAGCAGATCGGCACGAACAGCACGCCCAGCAAGGTGGCGCTGAGCATCCCGCCGATCACCCCGGTCCCGATGGCGCGCTGGCTGGCCGCACCGGC
>NZ_JBYSWT010000068.1:0-755 GCF_058781435.1 Pseudomonas sp. FW507-12TSA | reverse complement strand
AGCAGCTTGCGGAACATTTCAACGCCGGTGCAGGTAGTTTTCTGAGTATCGCGCAGACCCACGATCTCAACTTCTTCCTGGATGCGAACGATGCCACGCTCAACACGCCCAGTTACCACGGTGCCACGACCGGAGATCGAGAACACGTCTTCGATTGGCATCAGGAACGGCTTGTCGATAGCACGCTCTGGCTCTGGGATGTAGGTATCCAGAGTTTCTACCAGACGCTTAACAGCGGTGGTACCCATTTCGTTGTCGTCTTGACCGTTCAGAGCCATCAGAGCCGAACCGATGATGATCGGAGTGTCATCACCCGGGAAGTCGTAAGTGCTCAGCAGATCGCGCACTTCCATCTCAACCAGTTCCAGCAGCTCAGCGTCGTCAACCATGTCAGCCTTGTTCAGGAAGACAACGATGTATGGAACGCCTACCTGGCGGGACAGCAGGATGTGCTCACGAGTTTGCGGCATCGGACCATCGGCAGCCGAGCAAACCAGGATCGCGCCGTCCATCTGGGCAGCACCAGTGATCATGTTCTTGACGTAGTCGGCGTGACCTGGGCAGTCAACGTGCGCGTAGTGACGAATGTTCGAATCGTACTCTACGTGCGCAGTGTTGATGGTGATACCACGAGCTTTTTCTTCTGGAGCGCTGTCGATCTTGTCGAAGTCAACACGAGCCGAACCGAAAACTTCGGAGCAAACGCGAGTCAGAGCAGCGGTCAGAGTGGTTTTACCGTGGTCAACGTGACCGAT
>NZ_JBYSWT010000067.1:0-759 GCF_058781435.1 Pseudomonas sp. FW507-12TSA | reverse complement strand
CATGCAAGACGTCGTAATCGTTGCCGCTACCCGCACCGCCGTGGGCACTTTCCAGGGCTCGCTGGCGGCCATTCCCGCCGTCGACCTCGGCGCCGCGGTGATCCGCCAACTGCTGGCCCAGACCGGCATCGACCCGGCCCAGGTCGACGAAGTCATCATGGGCCAGGTGCTCACCGCCGGCGCCGGGCAGAACCCCGCACGCCAGGCCGCGATCAAGGCCGGCCTGCCCCATGCCGTGCCCGCCATGACCCTGAACAAGGTCTGCGGCTCCGGCCTCAAAGCCCTGCACCTGGCCGCCCAGGCCATCCGCTGCGGCGACGCCGAGGTGATCATCGCCGGCGGCCAGGAGAACATGAGCCTGGCCAACTACGTCCTGCCCGGCGCCCGCACCGGCCTGCGCATGGGCCACAGCCAGATGATCGACTCCATGATCAGCGATGGCCTGTGGGATGCCTTCAACGACTATCACATGGGCATCACCGCCGAGAACCTGGTGGAAAAATACGGCATCACTCGTGAAGCCCAGGACGCCTTCGCCGCCGACTCCCAGCGCAAGGCCGCCGCGGCCATCGAGGCCGGGCGCTTCGTCGACGAGATCACCCCGATCCAGATTCCCCAGCGCAAGGGCGAGCCCGTCACCTTCGCCACCGACGAACAACCCCGCCCCGGCACCACCGCCGAGGCCCTGGCCAAGCTCAAGCCGGCGTTCAAGAAAGACGGCAGCGTCACCGCCGGCAACGCCTCGGCGCTGAACGACGG
>NZ_JBYSWT010000066.1:0-880 GCF_058781435.1 Pseudomonas sp. FW507-12TSA | reverse complement strand
GCGATGCCGCATTGCAGCAGTACCTGGCCACCGAAGAGGCGGGGCGCTCGGCACGCATTGCGCTGATCGCCGAGGTCACCCAGGCCTACCTGGCCCATGACGGCGCCCAGCGCCGCCTGGCCCTGACCCAGCAGACCCTGGTCAGCCGCGAATACTCCTTCGCCCTGATCAGCCGGCACCGTGCGGTAGGTAACGCCACCGCGCTGGACTACCAGGAAGCCCTGGGCCTGGTGGAACAGTCCCGGGCCGACGAGGAGGCCGCCCTGCGCCAGAAGCAACAGGCGTTCAATGCCCTGGTGCTGTTGCTGGGCACCGCCGATGCCACCAAGTCGATTCCCGATAAGCCGTCGGAGCAGCCGCTACTGGTGCAAGACATCGCCGCGGGCTCACCGTCGTCGCTGATCGAGCGCCGTCCGGACATCCTCGCCGCCGAACATCGCCTGCAAGCGCGCAATGCCGATATCGGCGCTGCGCGGGCAGCGTTCTTCCCGCGGATCACCTTGACCGGCAGCTTCGGCACGTCCAGCGCGCAAATGTCCGGTCTGTTCGATGGCGGCTCGCGCTCCTGGAGCTTCATTCCGACCCTGTCGCTGCCGATCTTCGATGGCGGACGCAACCGCGCCGGGCTGAGCCTGGCCGAGGCGCGCAAGGACTCGGCGGTGGCGGCCTACGAGGGCACGATCCAGACCGCGTTCCGTGAAGTGGCGGACGCCCTGGCGGCCACCGATACCCTGCGCCGCGAGGAGCAGGCACGCCGGGCCCTGGCCAACACCAGCAACGAATCGCTGAAGCTGGCCAAGGCCCGTTATGAAGGCGGTATCGATAGCCACCTGCGTTACCTGGACGCCCAGCGCAACAACTTCGCCAACGAGACGGCGTT
>NZ_JBYSWT010000065.1:0-2466 GCF_058781435.1 Pseudomonas sp. FW507-12TSA | reverse complement strand
CAGTTGGGGTTTTGTCTTTGCGCGGACGAAAAACCATAGCGGCCCGGCATTTGCCGGGCCTGACCTGGTTCAGGCAAGTATCTATCCTTCTTCTGGCGGGCATTTTGTTCCGAAATCCCATGGTCGTACTCAGCAGGATCCACCGCGGTGATTTCTATGCAATGAACTTTGGCATGGCTATGATGCTTGCCTCACTGTGAGGCGGAACCTGATGTCAACGTTGTTAGAGCTTCTTAAGGATGGGCGCTTTCACTCGGGGCAAGCCCTTGGGGAAGCATTGGGTGTTAGTCGTAGCGCTATCTGGAAACAGTTGCTGCTCCTTGAGGCCGAGTTGGGCCTTGTCGTACATAAGGTGCGAGGCCGGGGATATCAATTGGCCTCTCCAATTGCCTTGCTTAGTTCTTCAGATATTACCCAGCACTCTTCAAACGAGGCCTGGTGTATTCAGATCCACGACTCAATCGACTCTACGAATGCCGAGGCCTTGCGCTCTATCGAGCGCGGAACTCCAGCACCGCTCCTTGTATTGGCAGAGCGCCAGACTGCAGGGCGTGGTCGACGAGGTCGTAAGTGGGTGAGTCCCTTTGCTGAGAACATCTATTACAGCCTTGTGCTGCGTATTGAGCGTGGGATGCGTCAGCTTGAAGGGCTTAGCCTGGTTGTCGGGCTGGCTGTTATGCATACCCTCAAAGAATGTGGAGTGCCAGGGGCTGGATTGAAGTGGCCAAATGACGTCCTGGTTGGTCAAAAGAAAATTGCCGGAGTTCTTTTGGAGCTGGTTGGAGACCCAGCAGATGTGTGCCACGTGGTCCTGGGGATCGGGATTAATGTGAATATGAAGTTGACCGAGGAGGTTGATCAAGAATGGACCTCGGTCAGACTTCAGTCTGGCAAGTTGATCGATCGCAATTATCTGATTGCCCGTTTGAATGAGGTTTTAGCGGGTTACCTGGAGCGTCACCGCTCTGAAGGTTTCGCCGCTATCCAGGAAGAGTGGGAAAGGCACCATCTTTGGCAGGGGCGCTCAGTGAGTCTCATTGCGGGGGCGCACAGTGTTATCGGTACTGTATTGGGCATCGATAGACAGGGTGCCTTGCGCTTGAGTGTTGCTGGTCAGGAGAAGGTATTCAGTGGCGGTGAACTCAGCTTGAGGCTGCACGGCGAGTCCTGATCGCCAGGCTAGAAGCCGAGCCGCTCTGTACGGTTGGGGGCTAGCCCGCGCGCTCCTCCAGTTAAGATTGGATGCATTTGGCCTGAGGTATGTTCAATTATTAGCTGGGCCGTGTCTCCATAATAGTGAAGCGCTGCTCCCGCGGGCGCCTCCAGATATTTTGTCTGATCTATGTTAGGAGCAGCCTTGCTCCTTCTCCTGAGGTTTTTATGCGCTGGCTGTTTCTTTTGTTGTTGGTTCTCAATGGTTTTTATTACATCTGGCATCAGCAGGAAGCGCCGCTTCGTGCAAAAGAAGTCATGCCTCTGTCGTTGTATCGGGGTGACCAGCAGGATATCCGTTTGCTGAGCGAGTCTGCAGAATCGGTGGAGAGGCGGGATAGAGGAAAAGGAGCGCAGGTTGATGCGGGGTGCCTCTATCTTGGTGGCTTTGTTCGTCGAGAGCCTGCTTTATCTCTTGAACAGCGCTTGGCAGGTTTTGGGGTGGAGGCTCGCCTGCAGTCTTTGAGTATTGCTACAGCGCCGGGCTTCTGGTTGCGCATTGCCCCTGAGAGCAAGCATTTACTGGATGATTCCCAGCTCCAGAACCTTGCTAAGGAATTCAATGAGTTAAAACATAAAATAATGCCCTGCGAGGGGGTTGCAACTGTCGAATAGGTTGCATAGAATGGCGCCCGCTCCGCAGTGAAGACCTCTAGAGGTTAAAGCAGCAGGGCAGCGTCAATGCAGCTAACCTCAAGATTTAATTGAGAAAATGCTTGACAGAAGGGTGGCATGATGTAGAATGTCGCCTCGCTTAGGAGGGGTTCCCGAGCGGCCAAAGGGATCAGACTGTAAATCTGACGTCTACGACTTCGAAGGTTCGAATCCTTCCCCCTCCACCAGATTTAGCGAGAGCTGCAGGCTCCGCGGGTATAGTTTAGTGGTAGAACCTCAGCCTTCCAAGCTGATGATGCGGGTTCGATTCCCGCTACCCGCTCCAGGTTTGCAGGTTTTGCAAGGTGTTACGCTCTTGTAGCTCAGTTGGTAGAGCACACCCTTGGTAAGGGTGAGGTCAGCGGTTCAAATCCGCTCAAGAGCTCCATATGACAAGGCAGATATGAAAATATCTGCCTTTGTTTTAATGGCTTGGGTGACTTGCTTAATTCTTCTCCTAGGGGTGACTTCGATGGCTAAGGAAAAGTTCGAACGTAATAAGCCGCACGTTAACGTGGGTACTATCGGTCACGTTGACCACGGTAAAACCACTCTGACCGCTGCTCTGACTCGCGTTTGCTCCGAAGTTTTCGGTTCGGC
>NZ_JBYSWT010000064.1:0-2495 GCF_058781435.1 Pseudomonas sp. FW507-12TSA | reverse complement strand
CACCGCGCCCTTTGCGTGGCGCATGGCCGTGGGCTGTTTCCTAGTCAAGAATTCAGGACCTATCAATGAAACACCTTCCTCTGCTGGCGAGCCTGCTGGGCTGCCTGTGTGCCAATGCCTGGGGCGCGCAGCGCGTTGAACTGGCCCCCACCACCATCGGCGCCGACGAAACCGAGGCCGAGCCCGGCCTGTCCCTGGACCAATCCAGCGGCATGGCCTCGCGCCTGGGCCTGAGCCTGCGCGAAACCCCTGCCTCGGTAGCGGTAAGCAACCGCCAGGACATCGAACGCCGGGGCGATCGTACCTTCCAGGACGCCGCCAATGCCCTGCCCGGGGTCAATGCCAGCGCTCCTCCGGGGTTCGGCGGCTTCGTTTCCTACCGTGGCTTCACCAGTGGCCAGATCACCCAGATGTTCAATGGCATCAATGTCGCCACCGGCCTGGCCCGCCCTGTGGACGCCTGGATCTACGACCGGGTGGAATTGGTGGGCGGTCCGTCGTCGCTGATCAATGGCGCAGGCTCCGTGGGCGGCTCGCTGAACTACGTGACCAAGCTGGCCGAACGCCGCGAACAGGCCGCCGAGGGCCTGCTCGGCTATGGCAGCTTCGACACCACCCAGACCGCCTTCGGGGTCAACCATGCCCTGAGCCCGGCCAGCGCCGATGTGCAGCACTTCGCGCGGCTGGATGTCAGCCACAACACCAGCAACGGCTATATCGACCGCCAGGAGCGCGACGCCTGGAGCCTGGCATTCTCCCTGCTCAGCGACCTGACCCCGGACCTGTCCCATACCCTGGCCGTGGAGTATCAGGACGAGCACGAGGACAGCCCCTACTGGGGCACGCCGGTACTCAATCCCAAGGCCGGCGACCTGAAGATCGACAAGCACAACCGCTTCAACAACTACAACGTCGCCGATGGCCTGTACGAACAGCGCACCGTCTGGCTGCGCTCGATCCTCGACTACCGGATCAACGACAGCACCAGCCTGCGCAATACCCTCTACCACCTGGACAACCAGCGCGACTACCGCAACCTGGAGACCTACCAGTACAGCCCCGACAACCGGCTGGTGAGCCGCTCCACCGCCTACCTGGTGCGGCACCAGGGCAACCAGGTGGGCAACCAGTTCGAGGTGCGTCACGAAGACCAACTGCTGGGCCTCGACACCACCTGGGCCGCCGGTTTCGAGTACAAGGTCAACAGCACCACCAATTCGCCGAACAACGTACCTGCACGCAACAGCGTCGACCCGAACAGCTACCGTCCTGGGCACTTCTACGAACTGGAAGGAACCCGCCAGGGCTGGGCCAAGGACAAGACCAACCAGGTCACCACCCGCGCGCTGTTCATCGAGAACCGCCTGGCCCTGACCGACGAGCTGTCGCTGCTCAGCGGTTTGCGCTACGACGCCATCGACCTGGACGTGACCAACCACCGCGCCATCACCGCCAGCAACCCGCGCCACTTCAAGCGCAGCTGGGAGCCGGTCACCGGACGCCTGGGCCTGACCTGGCAGTTCTTGCCCAGCGCCAACGTCTATGTGCAATACAGCACCGCCGCCGAACAGCCCAGCGGTACCCAGAACTTCGACGTATCCACCGGCAAGCAGTGGGAAGTGGGGAGCAAGTTCGACTACCTGGACGGTCGTGGCTCGGCGACCGTGGCGGCCTACCGCATCGAACGCAAGGACTTCGCCGTGAGCGATCCACTGGACCCGGCCAATAGCATTCCGGTGGGCCAGCAGACATCGAAGGGCATCGAGCTGGCCAGTTCGCTGCGCATCACTCCACGCCTGCTGGCCCAGGGCAACTTCGCCTGGGTGGATGCCCAATACGATGCGTTCAACGAGAAGCTCGCCAGCGGCGCGGTGGTCTCGCGCAAGGGCAATACCCCCACCAACGTGCCCTCGCGCCTGGCCAACCTGTGGCTGACCTACGATCTGGCGAGCAATTGGCAGGCCGGGGTCGATGCCCGCTACGTGGCCTCGGTCTACGCCGACAATGCCAATACCCTGACCATGCCGGCCTACACCCTGTATGGCAGCTTCCTGCGCTACCAGCTCGACAGCCACACCAGCATCACCGGCCGGGTGCGCAACCTGACCAACGAGGTCTATGGCCAGTTCGCCCATGTGTCGCCGGCGTATTACCTGGGCCAGCCGCGAACCTTCGAGGTGGCCGTGCAGACCCGTTTCTAAAGCCAGTCCCGGCGCAGGCGGGACACACCGCTAGAGTGTCGCAGCGAGCTTGTCCGCCACGTCAGCGGGCACCCAGGCACGCCACAGGTCGGGGTGTTGCCGCAGGAATGCCCGGGCGCTGTCCCGGGGCTCGCTGTGGTTCTCGCTCATCTGCGCCAGGGCCTGGTTCAGAGGGCCGATGGGCAGGTCGACCTTGGTGAAGAACTCCACCAGCTGCGGGTATTGCTGCTGGAACGGCGTGGACACGCCGATCGACAGTTTGGACGCCAGGGACCGGGTCGGACGGGGGTTGGG
>NZ_JBYSWT010000063.1:0-3226 GCF_058781435.1 Pseudomonas sp. FW507-12TSA | reverse complement strand
CCCCACAACCCCCACCATCGCCAACCCCACCTACGCTTAGGTAGGATGCACCCACATTCCCCAGAGGTTCGCGTCATGTTCATCGGCGTCCTGCTGATCATTACCTGGCTGATCCTGCTCCTGCGCTACCCCGCCAAAGCCCTGCCCGTGTCCCTGGCCGCCGCCTGCGGCCTGGCCCTGGTGGCCGGCTGGGTGGTCTGGCTGGACAACCGCGAAGCCCAGCAACTGGCCCGCCTGGAACTGCGCCTGGCCTACGCCCCCGAACACTGCCCCGCCGACCGCCCGCTACAGGTCAAGCTCAACAACGGCAACAAAGTCCCCCTGACCGAACTGCGCTGGCGCGTCGCCGCCTACGCCCCGGGCGACACGGTGAACCTCGCCGACAACCAGTACAGCGCTCCACGCTATCGCGGCCCCGGCGAATTGCAGGCCGGCGCCAACTGGCAGGACTGCCTGCCCCTGCCACCGCTACGCCCGGGCTATCGCCCGCAAACCCTGGAGTTTCGCGCCGAGCGTTTGCAGGGTAGTTTCTCTCGCTGATCCCCCTTCCCATCGCCCAGCACAAGGACCGCGCCATGCCCGTAGCGTTGATCACCGGTTGTTCCAGCGGCATCGGCCGCGCCCTGGCAGATGCCTTCAAACAGGCCGGCTACACCGTCCTGCCCAGCGCCCGCAAGGCCGAGGACGTCGCCGCCCTGCAAGCCGCCGGCTTCCACGCGGTGCAGCTGGACGTGAATGACGGCGCCGCCCTGGCCGCCCTGGCCGAGGACATCAACCAACGGCACGGCGGCCTCGATGTGCTGATCAACAACGCCGGCTACGGCGCCATGGGCCCGCTGCTCGATGGCGGCGTAGAGGCCATGCAGCGCCAGTTCGAAACCAACGTGTTCGCAGTGGTCGGGGTGACCCGGGCGCTGTTCCCGGTACTGCGTCGCAGCCGTGGCCTGGTGGTGAATATCGGCAGTGTGTCCGGGGTGCTGGTCACGCCATTTGCCGGCGCCTATTGCGCCTCGAAAGCCGCGGTGCACGCCTTGAGCGATGCCCTGCGCATGGAGCTGGCACCGTTCGGCATCAAGGTCATGGAAGTGCAGCCCGGGGCCATCGCCTCCAGCTTTGCCAAGAACGCCGGGCATGAAGCCGAACAACTGCTCAACGAACAATCGCCCTGGTGGCCGCTACGCGAGGGCATCCGCTCCCGGGCCAAGGCCTCCCAGGACAAGCCGACCCCGGCCAGCGATTTCGCCGCCGGCCTGCTCAAGGCCGTGCAACAGTCCAACCCGCCGCGCCTGGTCCGCCTGGGCAACGGCAGCCGCGCCCTGCCGCTACTGGCCAACCTTTTGCCCAAGGGTTTGCTGGAGAAGGGGCTGATGAAGCGCTTCGGCCTGGCCGCCAAGCTCTGACGCTGCCGAGTCTTAACAACTCACCCGGCGCTTGTGCGTACCAGCCACGCGCCAGGACACGCCATGCCCTTGATCGATCCCCCAGAGACTTAGCCATTGAACTGTCGTAGTGCCCTGCCGCTGGCCCTGTTCACCTTGCTGACCGGCTGCGGACTCTCCTCGCCAGACGAAAAACTGGACCAGAGCCTGCCCGACCTCGGCCTGGAGCAGATCCTGCCCAAGGCCGAGGCCAATGCGTATTGCACGGCGGACATGGACAGCGAATTGCTGTTTGGCATCGGCCGCCTGCTGATCGATGAAGATCAAGAAACCCATGGCGTGCTGCGCACCCAGTTCGCCAGCGAAGAAGTGCAAATGGCCAGGAGCTGCCTGGCCATGGCCGCCCCCCGCTACAACCGCAGCCTTTGCAGCTTGGCCATGGTCACCGCCGAGCGTCCCAGCGTCTATGCCAAAAGCGAGGCGTTCAACTACATCGCCTATGCCGCCAAGAGAAACGAAGGCTGCGCGCAGTGGGCGCTGTACGACATCTACAGCATCGGCAAATTGAAGCAGCCACCCGACAAGGCCCTGGCCATGGCCTGGCTCGAACGCTCGGCGCGGCACGGCGCACTCGAGGCGCAGGAGGAAATGCTCAGCCAGAGCAAGAAGCAGAACAAACTGGCGTTGGCCTATGCCTGGGCCAGGGTGCTGGGCGATGCCGAGAACATCGAGTCGCTGAAGCAGGCCATGAGCCCGGCACAAATCGCCGAAGGCGAGCAGCACTACCAGCAGCTACTCGCTCAGTTGCCACCACTGGAGCTGCGCAAAAAGGCCGACCGCAAGGAGCTGATCGCCCTGCACATGGCCGACGTCTACATGAACCACCCCCAGGCATTCGAGGGCCTGTCGCCCTTGCAGCGTCGGCAGTTCATGGCCAACGTGGTGGATGCCCTGGAGCCCAATCCGGACTTCCAGAAGCGCCGCCAGCTCTACGCCTACGTACTGATTGCCCGGCAAGCCAACCTCACGGACCCCGCCGTGAACCTGTGGCAAGACCCGGCGCTGCACGCCCTGCTGGTCAACGAAAAACTCGGCCTGGAGGACACCGTGGCCCGGGGCCTGGCCATCCTGGCCAAGCGCAACCCCGACAACGCCGCGGCCGCAGGCCATTCAGAGGCCAAATAACATGCCCAGCGCCACCAGGGTCCCAATGCTCAGCAACGAGGCAAAGTACAGCTGGGTCCAGGTATCGGGGATGACCTCGGCGGGGTTGGCGGGGTTATAGAACACCCCCACCGTATCGCCCACCTGGGAGTCGGAAAATTCACTGCCGAACGTGTGGGTCAGCACACTGCCATCGGCGACCACATAGGACACCGTTCGGGTCGAGTGATAGCTGTGACCGCCCTGCACCCCGACCATCCGTGACCGGCTGACGCCGACTACCTGGGCAGGGGCATAGACACCGGTCACCCTGAGGGCAAAATAATCCCAGCCCGAATCATAGGCACCCGCCCCACAGGCCAGCATCACCAGGAAGATCAACACCTTGCCGACATAACGCACCCGCGCACTCCTTGCTCGTTCGATCTGCCGGCCCTCTTTCCACTCAAGAACCGGCACCAAAGGGTGGCGAATATATAGATCCGCCTCATGGCGAGGCAAATGCCCCGTGCCCTTCAGGCCGCACGCAAACTACGAGTGCGACGGTCCAGGTTGTAGCCCGGCGCAATCTTAGTAGAATGCGCGCACTCAAGGCCCCGGGCCTCGATCAAGCCGCATGGAATCGCTGGCGCCTCAAGCACGGAACTGCTGAAGCTGCTCCTCCCGCCCTTTCCAGCCCCCCC
>NZ_JBYSWT010000062.1:0-4621 GCF_058781435.1 Pseudomonas sp. FW507-12TSA | reverse complement strand
AGGGGAAGGAAGTGGTGGCGGTGGTGAGTTTTGGGTATGACGAAGCGGGGCGGGTGAACCGCGTCTTTATTATGCGTAATCCGGAGAAGTTGGGGTTGTTGGGGAGTGGTTTGTTGGTGTGATGTTCGTATCGCGCCGCCCTGAGTGCTGCGGATCAATAATGAGGTCACCAATGCCGATCAGTTTGGTCAAGGTAATCCCTTGTAGGAGCGAAGCTTGCTCGCGATGACCGTGTATTGATTGGATAAACGCAGCCTTTTAAGCCCGTCACTAAGAGTATCTCAAGACCCTTCATGCCTAAGAGAACCCGTTCGCAGCTAAGTGAGCCCATCGGGCTATTTGTGTCAGCGTTCCGGACTCGCATCACGTATGAGCATGTCGCTGTCGATAGATATATTGATTTTTACTCGTTTTCAGAGTAAAAACACATTTTAAGTGTTTTTGAGGGCGGGTGATGGAGCGGTTGAAAGAGTTGCGTAAGGCCTTAGGTCTAACTCAGGCGGCATTAGCGGATCATCTAAATGTCTCGCAGCAGACGGTTGCTCGATGGGAGCGAGGGGATGCTGAGCCAAATTTCGCTATGTTGAGGGACATCGCAACGCTAATGGGGACGAGCGTGGACGACTTGCTGGAGTATTCAGTCGGGCGGGCCAAGATACCCTCACAGCATTGGAACCCTCAGGACGAAAATATTGACGGATTCTGGGGGCATATCGGGCTTCTTCTTCCCGGGAAGGCAAAAAGCCAGTGGTACCCGATTACCGAAAGCGAATGTGAAAGGGTTAGTCGCTTTCTTTCGGAGCGACAGCCTTTTTCAGGCTGGTTATTGCTTACTACGCTTAACAATAAGGCTTTGATAGTCAATCCAGATCAGTTGCAAAGGATCAGGCTCCTTAATGATGCTGCTGATGAGCCTGATGATGGCGATTGGGAGCTTTCTATAGATGGTTATCAAGGCTGGGGAGCTGAAGTTTACCGTGGGATAGGCGAGTTTTTCTGGGAAGAGGATAAGTTTGAAGCCAAAAACTCCAAAAAACTGAAAAAGAGTATTTGTGACTTGGTTGAAGAACATCAGTTAGATGAGGAAGCTGTTTGTGAATTCCTTGAGCATACGAAGGTTCACCTGAATAGTGGTTCTCAAATTAGCTTTAAGGCTGTTCGGACTGGGGTTTATGAGCTTGCAGTCGAAGCGGATTGTGCAACACCAGCCACGATTTGCTTGGAAAACGATTACAGTGGGGAGCTGAATTATTTTGCTCCCAAGTATGTTGCTTTAGTGGAGATACCGCTAACGGAGTACCTTGAAGCAGCGAGGGAAATGATGACGGAGCTGGATAGTTAAAGGGTAGGAATTGAAAGTCAGTTTTGTGATTCAGCCTCCGTTTTTGGGAGGCTGAATCCTGAATAGTGACCTATGGGATCGTCAACTGCTGCTGTGCTCAGCAATCCGGTTTGCAAAATACTCTGCAGTCTCTGGATCGGTACAGTACAGATAGCAACCTTTCATCCCACGGGTCATCAAGGTTCGATAGGTGTTTTTGATGATCAGATCCGTCTCCTGTTGCGCCAGAACAGGCTGTTCCTTCATCAACTTTTTCCAACCGCGGATCGACTTGTCGTATTTGTCCCGCTCATGAGGCGAAGTCACTACCTTGCCATTACGCACGATCAGGTCCGGCCCGATGATCACTCCGATGTAATCCACCTCCAGCCCTTGGCAGGTGTGGATACAGCCGACTTGTTCTACGGAGTTGTCCGCGATGATCCACAAGCTGCCGTCCTGGTCCAGGTTCCATTGGCGCGCGTAGTTATCACCGATCTCAATATCCATGGCCTTGGAGTCTTTCTTGCTGCTCCATGGCCAGCAATAGCCAGCGACAACACGCGCTTTGTTGCTGTGGTTCTTCTCCTCGATAGCTGCGTGCATCGCCTGCGGAGAATCAAATACTTTGAACTCATACTCGCTGGTATCGAGCAATGGGTTGGCGGTCTCGCGAATACCCAATATGTCATCCAGCCACGCTAAGTAACCATCGGAACCACTGCAACGGAACTGGGAAGACAGGGTGTATTCCTCCACAGTCGCCCCTCTGGCCTCGGCAAAAGCACGGATAGCTTGTTTGCTACCAATGTCCTTTAAGGTCACACGCTGATCTTCGTCGATAAAGAACACCGAGCATTTGGCGGACCCGATCAGTTCCTTTATCTGGTTATCACCCTCGTTGCCATAAAAACCACTTTTTTCATTGAGCCTATGGGCCTCATCAACGATCAAAGCGTCATAAAAATCAGGCTTGATTTCCGTATAGGCACCGGAACCGGAAAATAGGCTGGAGAACTTGGTGGGTTTGACGGTGCCGACCAGTTTCTTTTCGTACACGGCGCGTGGCGCGGCGTTTTTCGAGACATATCTGCTCATCAACTGTAAGGCGGTGAGCCTTACCAACAAGTTGATGGCCACGACCGTTTTTCCGGTCCCTGGACCGCCCTCAATGATCACGACCTTTGGAGCATCGGCAGAGGCTTCTGTGACCGCAGCCAGTACCGACTCAAAGACGGTCTTCTGATCATCGATCAGAACGAACTCGGGCTTGCCATCCATCAGACCACTCAGCGCTTCAGCCAACGCCTTGGATGGACGAGTCTTACCAGTGGAAAGCTCGTAGAGTACTTCTTTGTTGTCGCCGTAATAGATGTGTTGCTTGAGAAAACTTCTCAGCTTCGTCAGTTCGTCAGGGCCCTTAAGGAATAACGGTGCCTTGCTGGTATAGGCGTCGTAGTGAGCCGAGTCGATAACGCCATCGCTGACATAGTTATGCAGATAGGCGCAAGGGCGGACTTGGATGCCTTTGTCATAGACGGCTTCATTGAAACCCTCCAGCAAAGTGGCGTACGACCACACCTGATAGGACGGGTGAATGGTTTCAACATGACTGCCACCTAGCGCCGTTTTTACGATTGCATCCTTACTGGTGGCGCTGGCTTTGCTCCACTGCTTCAGTTCGACCAGCACTGCATTTTTGGTTTGATGTTGATCGTGGCCTGTCAGCAAGAAGTCGATGCGTTTCATGGACTGCGGAATGTGCAGCTCAATGGCTACGCCAGCGTCATCCGGCAGATCCTTATCGCGCAGGACCTTGGCCATATAAGTCAGCGAACCTTGCCAAGATCTGATCTCCGAAGCCGCCACTTTCTTGCCCGTGGCCTCTTTGAAGTGCTTGAGGATGACCTCTTCGATATCGTCGTTATCGCAAACGTCGAGGAAGTGCTGTTTGGTCGCGGCGTAAACGATCACGAATAGTCCTTAGAGCCCAGAGGGTCAGAGTTGGTCGTACTTCTTGCTGGTGCTTTTGGCCTTGTCGACGGGGTACTTCTGGCCGTTCAACGCGAGTTTGCTGGTCACCGCTTTGTTGAGGTCGACGCCCAAAACAGTGCTTAGGCGCACCAGGTACATCAGTACGTCAGCCAACTCGTCTTTCACCGCTTGAGCGGTTTCTGGGCGCTTGGCTGCATCCAAGGCATCGGCTTCGCTCATCCATTGGAAGATTTCGCAGAGCTCTCCGGTTTCACCGGTGAGGGCCAGGAGCAGGTTCTTGGGGGAGTGGAACTGCTGCCAGTCGCGGTCGTCGGCAAAGCGCTGTAGTGCGGTTGCTAAGCGCTCGATGTCGAGTAATGGGGTGGGGAGGTCAACAGCAGTGCTCACAATCTCGCCTCTTGGTTGACTACAGCTGGTGCGACTAGGAGCTGTGTCAGAAATGGGAGGATTGATTGTAGGAGATTTCGTTTTTTGAGGAAGGGTTTTTAGAACTTATCGCTGGGTAGGGCTGCGGTTTAGCTCACGTGTACTTTTTGTGTTCGACGTAGAGGGCATTGTCTTGACTAGCAAGAGTAGACAAGCCGGCCCATGGCCGGCTCTCTTGCGCGCTTAGATCAACGACTAAAAGCCCGAGTCTCAATCACCGCCAACACATCCCGCACATCCTGCAGCAACAGTCGGGCGGTGTTGGTCACGGTGCCAATGTCCTTGTCGCTGGAGTCGCGCAGTCCAGCGCAGGCCATCAAATTCAGATAATCCAGCGTAGTGAGTAACCGCTCGCTGGCGCATGCATGCAGATCCTCTAGCGGGGCGTGGCTGTCGACAAACAGCACTGGTCCATCGCTGGCGATCGGGGTCAGGGGAATAAAGCGTTCGGATAGATCTTGAGTATTCATGGTGTCGTTTCTTCCATAAATGAAAAATCGCCACCTGTTGCTGCGAATCAACTGGGTGGCAGCTGTGCGCGGGTTCGCAGACCGAGGAAAGAAACAAACCCGGCAGACCCTGAGGTCTCCCACGCACAGCCGCCATAAACGAAAAGCAGGCGGAGTTTGCCTGACTTGCCATCAACTGTGTTGTTTGATTCTTTCTCTGAGGCTGCGAAACCCCATCACCGGCCAGGCCGGCGACGCCAAAAACTATAGGGATGCCGCGCACCAGGAACAACGGCGCTGCCGTAGGACGGATCCTGATTTGTGGTAGGGGCGGGCTGAGTTGCTGAGCGTGCCATGCATCCGATGCTGGCCCGCCTTGGCGCAGGTGCGGTGCGCTCCACCCCGCAGCACCAGCTCAATCCCCCAACTC
>NZ_JBYSWT010000061.1:0-5443 GCF_058781435.1 Pseudomonas sp. FW507-12TSA | reverse complement strand
AATCTTGACGATGACCTACTCTCACATGGGGAAACCCCACACTACCATCGGCGATGCATCGTTTCACTGCTGAGTTCGGGATGGGATCAGGTGGTTCCAATGCTCTATGGTCGTCAAGAAATTCTGTAGCTGAGCCGTTGTTTGGGCAACGTTCCAGCGAATGGGTATGCAATAGGTTTGTGTGTCAAACTTTCGGTTGGTCATCTTCACACACCGCAATCTGGTCTCTGTCGAGTTCGCAAATTGCTTGGGTGTTATATGGTCAAGCCTCACGGGCAATTAGTATTGGTTAGCTCAACGCCTCACAGCGCTTACACACCCAACCTATCAACGTCGTAGTCTTCGACGGCCCTTTAGGGGATTCAAGATCCCAGTGAGATCTCATCTTGAGGCAAGTTTCCCGCTTAGATGCTTTCAGCGGTTATCTTTTCCGAACATAGCTACCCGGCAATGCCACTGGCGTGACAACCGGAACACCAGAGGTTCGTCCACTCCGGTCCTCTCGTACTAGGAGCAGCCCCTCTCAAATCTCAAACGTCCACGGCAGATAGGGACCGAACTGTCTCACGACGTTCTAAACCCAGCTCGCGTACCACTTTAAATGGCGAACAGCCATACCCTTGGGACCGGCTTCAGCCCCAGGATGTGATGAGCCGACATCGAGGTGCCAAACACCGCCGTCGATATGAACTCTTGGGCGGTATCAGCCTGTTATCCCCGGAGTACCTTTTATCCGTTGAGCGATGGCCCTTCCATACAGAACCACCGGATCACTAAGACCTACTTTCGTACCTGCTCGACGTGTTTGTCTCGCAGTCAAGCGCGCTTTTGCCTTTATACTCTGCGACCGATTTCCGACCGGTCTGAGCGCACCTTCGTACTCCTCCGTTACTCTTTAGGAGGAGACCGCCCCAGTCAAACTACCCACCATACACTGTCCTCGATCCGGATAACGGACCTGAGTTAGAACCTCAAGGTTGCCAGGGTGGTATTTCAAGGATGGCTCCATGAGAACTGGCGTCCCCACTTCAAAGCCTCCCACCTATCCTACACAAGCAAGCTCAAAGTCCAGTGCAAAGCTATAGTAAAGGTTCACGGGGTCTTTCCGTCTAGCCGCGGATACACTGCATCTTCACAGCGATTTCAATTTCACTGAGTCTCGGGTGGAGACAGCGCCGCCATCGTTACGCCATTCGTGCAGGTCGGAACTTACCCGACAAGGAATTTCGCTACCTTAGGACCGTTATAGTTACGGCCGCCGTTTACCGGGGCTTCGATCAAGAGCTTCGCTTGCGCTAACCCCATCAATTAACCTTCCGGCACCGGGCAGGCGTCACACCCTATACGTCCACTTTCGTGTTTGCAGAGTGCTGTGTTTTTAATAAACAGTCGCAGCGGCCTGGTATCTTCGACCGGCATGGGCTTACGGAGCAAGTCCTTCACCCTCACCGGCGCACCTTCTCCCGAAGTTACGGTGCCATTTTGCCTAGTTCCTTCACCCGAGTTCTCTCAAGCGCCTTGGTATTCTCTACCTAACCACCTGTGTCGGTTTGGGGTACGGTTCCTGGTTATCTGAAGCTTAGAAGCTTTTCTTGGAAGCATGGCATCAACCACTTCGTCACCTAAAAGGTAACTCGTCATCAGCTCTCGGCCTTGAAATCCCGGATTTTCCTAAGATTTCAGCCTACCACCTTAAACTTGGACAACCAACGCCAAGCTGGCCTAGCCTTCTCCGTCCCTCCATCGCAATAACCAGAAGTACAGGAATATTAACCTGTTTTCCATCGACTACGCTTTTCAGCCTCGCCTTAGGGACCGACTAACCCTGCGTCGATTAACGTTGCGCAGGAAACCTTGGTCTTTCGGCGTGCGAGTTTTTCACTCGCATTGTCGTTACTCATGTCAGCATTCGCACTTCTGATACCTCCAGCAAGCTTCTCAACTCACCTTCACAGGCTTACAGAACGCTCCTCTACCGCATCACTTACGTGATACCCGTAGCTTCGGTGTATGGTTTGAGCCCCGTTACATCTTCCGCGCAGGCCGACTCGACTAGTGAGCTATTACGCTTTCTTTAAAGGATGGCTGCTTCTAAGCCAACCTCCTAGCTGTCTAAGCCTTCCCACATCGTTTCCCACTTAACCATAACTTTGGGACCTTAGCTGACGGTCTGGGTTGTTTCCCTTTTCACGACGGACGTTAGCACCCGCCGTGTGTCTCCCATGCTCGGCACTTCTAGGTATTCGGAGTTTGCATCGGTTTGGTAAGTCGGGATGACCCCCTAGCCGAAACAGTGCTCTACCCCCTAGAGTGATACATGAGGCGCTACCTAAATAGCTTTCGAGGAGAACCAGCTATCTCCGAGCTTGATTAGCCTTTCACTCCGATCCACAGGTCATCCGCTAACTTTTCAACGGTAGTCGGTTCGGTCCTCCAGTCAGTGTTACCTAACCTTCAACCTGCCCATGGATAGATCGCCCGGTTTCGGGTCTATACCCAGCGACTAAACGCCCTATTAAGACTCGCTTTCGCTACGCCTCCCCTATTCGGTTAAGCTTGCCACTGAATATAAGTCGCTGACCCATTATACAAAAGGTACGCAGTCACAGAACAAAGTCTGCTCCCACTGCTTGTACGCATACGGTTTCAGGATCTATTTCACTCCCCTCTCCGGGGTTCTTTTCGCCTTTCCCTCACGGTACTAGTTCACTATCGGTCAGTCAGTAGTATTTAGCCTTGGAGGATGGTCCCCCCATATTCAGACAAGGTTTCTCGTGCCCCGTCCTACTCGATTTCACTTCTAAGATCCTTTCGCGTACAGGGCTATCACCCACTATGGCCGCACTTTCCAGAGCGTTCCGCTAAAATCAAAGAAGCTTAAGGGCTAGTCCCCGTTCGCTCGCCACTACTAAGGGAATCTCGGTTGATTTCTTTTCCTCAGGGTACTTAGATGTTTCAGTTCCCCTGGTTCGCCTCTTGCACCTATGTATTCAGTGCAAGATAACCATCTTATGATGGTTGGGTTCCCCCATTCAGAGATCTCCGGATCAAAGTCTGTTTGCCGACTCCCCGAAGCTTATCGCAGGCTACCACGTCTTTCATCGCCTCTGACTGCCAAGGCATCCACCGTATGCGCTTCTTCACTTGACCATATAACCCCAAGCAATCTGGTTATACTGTGAAGACGACATTCGCCGAAAGTTTGAATTCACAAACTTTACCTTAGCCTGATCCACTACCAGTGAAAGTAGTGTTCAGTCTATCTTTCTATCACATACCCAAATTTTTAAAGAACGATCTAATCAAAAGACTAGAAATCAACATTCGATTTGAATGCTCATTTCTAAGCTTTCAGAAGCAGTTTATGGTGGAGCCAAGCGGGATCGAACCGCTGACCTCCTGCGTGCAAGGCAGGCGCTCTCCCAGCTGAGCTATGGCCCCATAACAAAATTGGTGGGTCTGGGCAGATTCGAACTGCCGACCTCACCCTTATCAGGGGTGCGCTCTAACCAACTGAGCTACAGACCCAATTTCGAGCTTGTAACTGTTAGCTTGGAGCTATCAGCTTGGAGCTTAAAGCTGCTTCTATCGTCTTCTTCAATGAATCAAGCAATTCGTGTGGGAGCTTATGAAGCAGCTGATGTCGTCGATTAAGGAGGTGATCCAGCCGCAGGTTCCCCTACGGCTACCTTGTTACGACTTCACCCCAGTCATGAATCACACCGTGGTAACCGTCCTCCCGAAGGTTAGACTAGCTACTTCTGGTGCAACCCACTCCCATGGTGTGACGGGCGGTGTGTACAAGGCCCGGGAACGTATTCACCGCGACATTCTGATTCGCGATTACTAGCGATTCCGACTTCACGCAGTCGAGTTGCAGACTGCGATCCGGACTACGATCGGTTTTGTGGGATTAGCTCCACCTCGCGGCTTGGCAACCCTCTGTACCGACCATTGTAGCACGTGTGTAGCCCAGGCCGTAAGGGCCATGATGACTTGACGTCATCCCCACCTTCCTCCGGTTTGTCACCGGCAGTCTCCTTAGAGTGCCCACCATAACGTGCTGGTAACTAAGGACAAGGGTTGCGCTCGTTACGGGACTTAACCCAACATCTCACGACACGAGCTGACGACAGCCATGCAGCACCTGTGTCAGAGTTCCCGAAGGCACCAATCCATCTCTGGAAAGTTCTCTGCATGTCAAGGCCTGGTAAGGTTCTTCGCGTTGCTTCGAATTAAACCACATGCTCCACCGCTTGTGCGGGCCCCCGTCAATTCATTTGAGTTTTAACCTTGCGGCCGTACTCCCCAGGCGGTCAACTTAATGCGTTAGCTGCGCCACTAAAGTCTCAAGGACCCCAACGGCTAGTTGACATCGTTTACGGCGTGGACTACCAGGGTATCTAATCCTGTTTGCTCCCCACGCTTTCGCACCTCAGTGTCAGTATCAGTCCAGGTGGTCGCCTTCGCCACTGGTGTTCCTTCCTATATCTACGCATTTCACCGCTACACAGGAAATTCCACCACCCTCTACCATACTCTAGCTTGCCAGTTTTGGATGCAGTTCCCAGGTTGAGCCCGGGGCTTTCACATCCAACTTAACAAACCACCTACGCGCGCTTTACGCCCAGTAATTCCGATTAACGCTTGCACCCTCTGTATTACCGCGGCTGCTGGCACAGAGTTAGCCGGTGCTTATTCTGTCGGTAACGTCAAAACAGCAAGATATTAGCTTACTGCCCTTCCTCCCAACTTAAAGTGCTTTACAATCCGAAGACCTTCTTCACACACGCGGCATGGCTGGATCAGGCTTTCGCCCATTGTCCAATATTCCCCACTGCTGCCTCCCGTAGGAGTCTGGACCGTGTCTCAGTTCCAGTGTGACTGATCATCCTCTCAGACCAGTTACGGATCGTCGCCTTGGTGAGCCATTACCTCACCAACTAGCTAATCCGACCTAGGCTCATCTGATAGCGCAAGGCCCGAAGGTCCCCTGCTTTCTCCCGTAGGACGTATGCGGTATTAGCGTCCCTTTCGAAACGTTATCCCCCACTACCAGGCAGATTCCTAGGCATTACTCACCCGTCCGCCGCTAAATCCGTGAGCAAGCTCACTTCATCCGCTCGACTTGCATGTGTTAGGCCTGCCGCCAGCGTTCAATCTGAGCCATGATCAAACTCTTCAGTTCAATACTGCTTGGGTTTTTAAGAAACCCTAAACTTGGCTCAGCAATCTCAAATGACTATGTGATTTCTCGCATGGTCACTCGTGATGCTGATAATCTTTTTGACTATCAGTCTGACTACACAAGCACCCACACGAATTGCTTGATTCAGTTGTTAAAGAGCGGTTGGTTAAGATCTTTCGTCTCAACCGAGGCGCGCATTCTACAGCAGCCTCACTTGCTGTCAAGTGATTTTTTTAAGAAGTTTTCAAAGTTTCC
>NZ_JBYSWT010000060.1:0-7977 GCF_058781435.1 Pseudomonas sp. FW507-12TSA | reverse complement strand
GGGAGGGAGGGGTGATGGTAATGACAAAGACGCGACCTGTGAATGATCACTGGCCGCGCCCCGCAGATGCTTATTGTGCGACCTTGAACTGGCCCTGGCGCACCAGGGACAGGGCGAACAGCACCACGATGGCGGCGGCTGCCGATAGGGTCAGGGGCAGGCCGTAGCTGCCGCCGCTCATGGCCGCGCCGCTGAGCAGCGGTCCGAGCAGGCTGCCGATGCCCCAGAGCAGGCCGGCGCTGGCGTTGGCGGTGACCAGGTCCGGGCCGCTGAAGGACTGCCCGATCAGGACGATCGCCAGGGTGTAGATGCCGCCCGCCGCGGCCCCGAGGATCACCAGGCTCGGCCAGAGCAGGCCGGGGGTTTGCATCAACACCGGCAGGCCCAGGCCGATCAGCAGCGAGATGATGCCGCATCCCAGGTAGATACCGGGGCGTCCGAGCTTGTCCGAGATCCAGCCCAGGGGGAATTGGAACGCCGTGTCGCCCAGGAGAATGACGGTCACCATCAGGGCGGCGAGCTTGATGCTGTAGCCATGGTCGGCGGCATAGACCGGGAATAGCGAGAGCACCATGCTGTCGAAGAAGGCGAAGAACAGGATGCCCACGCACAGTGCCGGGGCGACGCGGATGAAGCCCAGTACCGAGAAGGTCCGGCTTTCGGCGTGGGGGCTCGGGGCATCTTCCCGGGGCAGGGTCAGCCAGACCACGGCGATGGCCAGCGCATAACCGATGGTGACGATGCCCAGTACGGCCGGCCCTTCGGTGCCCAGTACCGACACCAGGCCCGGTCCCAGCAGCTGGAAAAAGGTGAAGCAGGTGGTATAGACCGCCACCAGGCGCCCACGGCTGCTGTCTTCGGCCATTTCATTGACCCAGGTTTCCCCGAGGATGATGATCAGCCCGGCGCCCAGGCCCATGCCGATACGCGCCAGGCCCAGGCTGTAGAGATCAAGGCCCGGCAACTCCAGGGCGGCCACGCTCAGGGCGCAGAGGCTGAAGCACAGCAGGTAGATCTGGCGGCGGGTCAGGCGTTGGCACAGGACGTTGACCAGGAAGGCCGAGAGCATCATGCCGGCGGCGGGCAGGGCCGACATGAGGCCGATCTGGTTGTTGGAGGCCCCGGCCTGGTACAGGCGCAGGGCCAGGATCGGCACGCTGGAGCCGATGCTCAGGCCGACGATGGAGATGCCCAGTATCAGGGCGGCTAACAAGGCTTTGTTCATTGCTCAAGACCTGCACCCGGATTTCCAGGTGCCTAGATGAAGTAAAGAGGCGCAGTCATGCGTCGTGACGCCGGCGGCGGTGCAAACGATTGCCGGACGAACCCTGGTGGCGCGCGCAGGCCTTGGGGCAAGCAAGTTGTTTTCAGGTCGCTTGCCCCAGGTTCGGATCGCAGGGGGTTACGGGTGCCGGGGCAGTCGCGGTCAGCGCAGGCCTTGGGGCGGAGAGAAGGTGAAGGCGAACAGCACGCTGCGACGCCGACGATTGATCGCGCAGTCATGCTGGACAATGGCCAGGCTGGCCGAAGGGGAGATCGAGGAAGAATTGCACGCTAACTGTGCTGGCACGGACATCATTGTCTGACTGGTTGGAAAAAGAGGCGCACAGCCTACGTCAGGCCCTTGCGCCAAAGCAACCAGGCATGTGCATGGGTTTTTCAGGGATATATGAATAGCTTGGCCGCATGCCTGGCTGGCATGCGGAGGAGGTATCTGAGGGGATATTGCTTGAGCCGATTTGCCGGAGGAGCAGGGCGCTCTTCGTGGATTGCGTGGCAAATCAGTCTTGGAAGATGGCTCCACGACCTGGACTCGAACCAGGGACCCAGTGATTAACAGTCACTTGCTCTACCAACTGAGCTATCGCGGAATGCGCCGTATCTTACTGATTCAAAAAGGGAAGTCAAGCGCTTGAAGAAAAAAGGCGAATTTTTCTTCCGGTGTGCAGACGCTGCCCTCAGCCACCGAAGGTCAAGGTGCCAAGCATCAGCCTGGCCATCAGCGCATTGGCCGCCAGTTGCACCAGCCACAACGCCAGGCCCCCGAGGAATACGCCCAGGGCGATCTGCAGCACCAGGCCTTTTTCGCGTTTCTGCGAGCGGGGCAGGTAATGTTCGGGGTCGTCGCGTTCGGCCCGCAGGTCATCGTTTTTCATTGGCGGTTCTCGCTTGGCAAGACACGGTTTGAGTCTAGAGGGCGTGGGGGAGAATGTCGGGCGCCCATGAAAAAGGGGAAGCCGTGGCTTCCCCTCTTGTTCACAGGCTACCGGCAGTGGCTCAGATCACCTGGAGGATGGCCTTGGTCACCGCGCCGATATTGCTCTGGTTCAGCGCGGCAACGCAGATGCGGCCGGTGTCCAGGGCATAGATGCCGAACTCGTTGCGCAGCCGGCCCACTTGCTCGGCGCTCAGGCCGGAGTAGGAGAACATGCCGCGTTGGCGGCCAACGAAGCTGAAGTCGTGCTGTGGGGCGCCCTTGGCCAGCAGGTCGACCATCTGGGTGCGCATGCCGCGAATCCGCAGACGCATTTCCGCCAGTTCCTGCTCCCACTGGGCACGCAGTTCCGGGTTGTTGAGCACCGCGGCGACGATGGTGGCGCCATGGGTCGGCGGGTTGGAGTAGTTGGTGCGGATCACGCGCTTGACCTGGGACAGCACGCGGGCGCTTTCTTCCTTCGAGCTGCTGATGATGGACAGCGCGCCGACACGCTCGCCGTACAGCGAGAACGACTTGGAGAAAGAGCTGGAAACGAAGAAGGTCAGGCCCGAGTCGGCGAACAGGCGGACAGCGGCGGCATCTTCGTCGATGCCATCGCCGAAGCCCTGGTAGGCCATGTCCAGGAACGGCACCAGGTTCTTGGCCTTGACCACTTCCAGGACGTTCTTCCAGTCCTCGGGGCTCAGGTCGACGCCGGTCGGGTTGTGGCAGCAGGCGTGCAGGACCACGATCGACTGCTCTGGCAGGGCGTTCAGGTCTTCCAGCAGGCCGGTACGGTTCACATCATGGGTGGCCGCATCGTAGTAGCGGTAGTTTTGCACCGCAAAACCCGCGGTCTCGAACAGCGCGCGATGGTTCTCCCAGCTCGGGTCGCTGATGGCGACCACGGCATTTGGCAGCAGTTGCTTGAGGAAGTCGGCACCGATCTTCAGGGCGCCAGTGCCGCCGACGGCCTGGGTGGTGACTACGCGGCCAGCGGCCAGCAGTGGCGAGTCGGCACCGAACAGCAGCTTCTGTACCGCCTGGTCGTAGGCGGCGATGCCGTCGATCGGCAGGTAGCCACGGGAGGCATGCTGGGCTGCGCGGATCGTCTCGGCTTCGACAACGGCGCGCAGGAGTGGAATGCGTCCCTCCTCATTGCAGTACACGCCCACCCCAAGGTTGACCTTGTCGGTACGGGTGTCGGCGTTGAATGCTTCGTTGAGGCCCAGGATTGGATCGCGTGGTGCCATTTCGACAGCGGAGAACAGGCTCATTTTACGGCGGCTCTGAATGGAGTGTGGAGGGACGTGTCGCGCTCCAGCCGAATGCACTAGAGCGGTGCACAAACGGGGAGCTAGTATAGAGGCCATCATCGCGGCGGGCGACAGGCTATTAGCCTTTTGCGACAAGTTTTTCGGGTTATTTTCTGACCGTTAGTCTTATTGCAACATTCGGCGTGTTAGCGGGTGTAGGACCTTTACCTTGAAAGCTGTGGGATTTGGCTCCACATTCTGAATATTCCCGTTTTCTTTCCTCGACGACCTGGGTCGTACGTGGTCTTTCCCATTGCTGTCCGGTCGCGCCGCGCAGGATGATTCCAGAGGTAGGTTATGTCTGAGTTTCAGCTCGTTACCCGTTTCCAGCCTGCCGGCGACCAGCCGGAGGCCATCCGCCTGATGGTCGAAGGCATCGAGGCCGGCCTGGCGCACCAGACCCTGCTCGGTGTGACCGGTTCAGGCAAGACCTTCAGCATCGCCAACGTCATCCAGCAAGTGCAGCGGCCGACCCTGGTACTGGCCCCGAACAAGACACTGGCGGCGCAGTTGTACGGCGAGTTCAAGGCGTTTTTCCCGAACAACGCAGTGGAGTACTTCGTTTCCTACTACGACTACTACCAGCCCGAAGCCTATGTGCCGTCCTCCGATACCTTCATCGAGAAGGATGCTTCTATCAACGACCATATCGAACAGATGCGCCTGTCGGCGACCAAGGCGCTGCTGGAGCGCAAGGACGCGATCATCGTCACCACGGTGTCCTGCATCTATGGCCTGGGCAGCCCCGAAACCTACCTGAAGATGGTCTTGCACGTGGATCGCGGCGACAAGCTCGACCAGCGTGCCTTGCTGCGGCGCCTGGCGGACCTGCAATACACCCGCAACGACATGGATTTCGCCCGCGCGACCTTCCGGGTCCGCGGCGACGTGATCGATATCTACCCGGCGGAATCCGACCTGGAAGCGATCCGCATCGAGTTGTTCGACGACGAAGTGGAAAGCATCAGTGCCTTCGACCCGTTGACCGGCGAGGTGATCCGCAAGCTGCCGCGCTTCACCTTCTATCCCAAGAGCCACTACGTGACCCCGCGCGAGACCCTGCTGGAGGCCGTCGATGGAATCAAGGAGGAGCTGCAGGAGCGCCTGGAGTACCTGCGTTCCAACAACAAGCTGGTGGAAGCCCAGCGCCTGGAGCAGCGCACTCGCTTCGACCTGGAGATGATCCTCGAGCTGGGCTACTGCAACGGTATCGAAAACTACTCGCGCTACCTGTCCGGGCGTCCGGCCGGGGCGCCGCCGCCGACCCTGTATGACTACCTGCCGCCCGATGCCCTGTTGGTGATCGACGAGTCCCATGTCAGCGTGCCCCAGGTCGGCGCGATGTATAAGGGTGACCGTTCGCGCAAGGAAACCCTGGTGGAATATGGCTTCCGCCTGCCTTCGGCGCTGGATAACCGGCCGATGCGTTTCGACGAATGGGAAGGCGTCAGCCCGCAGACCATCTTCGTCTCCGCCACTCCCGGCAACTACGAGGCCGAGCACGCCGGTCGGGTGGTGGAGCAGGTGGTACGCCCCACCGGCCTGGTGGACCCCCTGGTGGAGGTGCGTCCAGCGTTGACCCAGGTCGACGACCTGCTGTCGGAAATCACCAAGCGCGTGGCCCTGGAGGAGCGGGTGCTGGTGACCACCCTGACCAAGCGCATGGCCGAGGATCTCACCGACTACCTGGCTGACCACGGCGTCCGTGTGCGCTACCTGCACTCGGACATCGATACCGTGGAGCGGGTGGAGATCATTCGCGACCTGCGCCTGGGTACTTTCGACGTGCTGGTGGGGATCAACCTGCTGCGCGAGGGCCTGGACATGCCCGAGGTGTCGCTGGTGGCGATTCTCGATGCCGACAAAGAAGGCTTCCTGCGCTCCGAGCGCTCGCTGATCCAGACCATCGGCCGCGCTGCGCGTAACCTCAATGGCAAGGCGATCCTCTACGCCGACAACATCACCGGCTCCATGCAGCGCGCCATCGGCGAGACCGAGCGCCGGCGCGACAAGCAACTGGCTTTCAACCAGGCCAATGGCATCACCCCAAAGGGGGTGGTCAAGGACATCACCGACATCATGGAAGGTGCCACCGTGCCCGGTTCGCGCAGCAAGAAGCGCAAGGGCATGGCCAAGGCCGCGGAGGAGAGCGCTCGCTACGAAAACGAGCTGCGTTCGCCGAGCGAGATCACCAAGCGCATCCGCCAGCTCGAGGAAAAGATGTACCAGTTGGCCCGGGACCTGGAGTTCGAGGCGGCAGCCCAGCTGCGGGACGAGATCAGCAAGCTGCGTGAGCGCCTGCTCAACGTCTGAGCGGTGCGCGCCCCCATGGCAGCGGCCATGGGGCGCAATCGCCCGTAACCGTGACCTGGGGTTAAATGCCCTCCTTACTGGAGCGCGCCTGGTATCGCCTGTTACCATTCGCCCCTTGTTTGTTCCTTAGCTTTTATATTCTTTCCGAGACATGCCATGACCACCGTCCGTACGCGCATCGCGCCATCGCCTACCGGGGATCCCCACGTAGGTACTGCTTATATCGCTTTGTTCAACTATTGCTTTGCCAAGCAGCACGGCGGTGAGTTCATCCTGCGTATCGAAGACACCGACCAACTGCGTTCCACACGTGAGTCCGAACAGCAGATCTTCGATGCCTTGCGCTGGCTGGGGATCAACTGGAGCGAAGGCCCGGATGTCGGCGGTCCCCATGGCCCGTATCGCCAGAGCGAACGTGGCGATATCTACCAGAAGTACGTCCAGCAACTGGTGGACATGGGGCACGCGTTCCCCTGCTTCTGTACCGCCGAGGAACTGGACCAGATGCGTGCCGAGCAGATGGCCCGTGGCGAAACCCCGCGCTACGACGGGCGCGCATTGTTGCTGTCCAAGGAAGAAGTGGCCCAGCGCCTGGCGGCCGGTGAACCCCATGTGATCCGCATGAAGGTGCCCAGCGAAGGCGTCTGCGTGGTACCGGACCTGCTGCGTGGCGATGTCGAGATCCCGTGGGATCGCATGGACATGCAGGTCCTGATGAAGACCGATGGCTTGCCGACCTACTTCCTGGCCAACGTGGTCGACGACCACCTGATGGGCATCACCCATGTGCTGCGTGGCGAAGAGTGGCTGCCATCGGCACCGAAACTGATCCTGCTTTACGAGTACTTCGGCTGGGAGCAACCACAGTTGTGCTACATGCCGCTGCTGCGTAACCCGGACAAGAGCAAGCTGTCCAAGCGCAAGAACCCGACTTCGGTGACCTTCTACGAGCGCATGGGCTTCATGCCCGAGGCCATGCTCAACTACCTGGGGCGCATGGGCTGGTCGATGCCGGACGAGCGCGAGAAGTTCTCGTTGCAGGAAATGGTCGACAACTTCGACCTGTCGCGGGTCTCCCTGGGCGGGCCGATTTTCGATATCGAGAAGCTGTCCTGGCTCAACGGCCAGTGGCTGCGTGACCTGCCGGTGGAGGAGTTCGCCACTCGCGTGCAGAAGTGGGCGTTCAACAGCGACTACATGATGAAGATCGCTCCCCATGTCCAGGGGCGGGTCGAGACCTTCAGCCAGATCGCGCCGCTGGCCGGGTTCTTCTTTGCTGGTGGAGTCACTCCGGATGCCAAGCTGTTCGAATCCAAGAAGCTGTCGGGCGATCAGGTGCGCCAGCTGATGCAGCTGATCCTGTGGAAGCTCGAAAGCCTGCGCCAGTGGGAAAAGGACAGCATCACCGCGACTATCCAGGCCGTGGTCGAATCCCTGGAGCTGAAGCTGCGCGATGCCATGCCGCTGATGTTCGCCGCCATCACCGGCCAGGCCAGTTCGGTGTCGGTGCTCGATGCCATGGAAATCCTTGGTCCGGACCTGACTCGCTTCCGTCTGCGCCAGGCTATCGACCTGCTCGGTGGCGTGTCGAAGAAAGAGAACAAGGAGTGGGAAAAACTGCTGGGCGCCATCGCCTGAGACGGCGTGGTGCCGCAGCAGTGCTGCCAGGAGCGGCGAGCTTTTCGACTACGCTTGAATCTCTGGCGTCAGGCGAATTGGTTGCCGCGACCGGCAATTCTCCAGGCTTGGCTCGACTCTTTTGCGGGAGTCGGCACAAGTCGGGAAGGGTGCAAAAGCCCGGTTTTTCAGGGCGGGCCGGTAAGTGTTTGTTATCCCGGTAATTTTTTTTGCAAAAAGCTGAAAAAAAATTGACAGCCTTGCGAACGCCCCTTAAGATTCGCCCCGTCCTAACCGACGAGGGGCTATAGCTCAGCTGGGAGAGCGCTTGCATGGCATGCAAGAGGTCGACGGTTCGATCCCGTCTAGCTCCACCAAATTTACAGTTCAAGGTCTGGCCACACCGGCCTTGAATCGATCGGCACTCAGCACCGATCAGTTGTATAGAAGGGTTTGCGTCCCCTTCGTCTAGTGGCCTAGGACACCGCCCTTTCACGGCGGTAACAGGGGTTCGAGTCCCCTAGGGGACGCCAG